>JAGWAW010000029.1:0-11849 GCA_021296165.1 Nitrosopumilaceae archaeon
TTTCGATCCATATAGCTTGTCATATTCCTGTGGTGTCCTCTTAGCTGTGCCTAAGCGACATGATTTCCATACACTACACCAGCCCCACGTCGGGCAAAGCCTTTAATTTCGCACACCGGAGCCGTCCCTCCATGGGAAGGATGCACACCCACAGACACGGCAAGTCTCACTCCAGAAGGCCCGTGGAGGTCCGCATACCCCAGTGGCTGGCACACACCCCCCGGCAGGTCGAGGACCTAGTCGTGAGGTACGCCAAGGAGGGCCTCACCCCCAGCCAAGTGGGCCTCAAGCTGCGGGACCAGCACGCCATCCCCTTGGTCAGGTCCATCACAGGCAAGACCATAGGCGAGATTCTGGAGCAGCGCGAGATGCGCCCCGAGATGCCCGAGGATCTGGACAACATAGTCCGGAAGGCTGTCGGGCTCCAGAGGCACCTCCGGGAGAACAAGGGCGACCGCCGAAACATCAGATCCTTGGAGTTGATAGAGGCCAAGGTCCACCGGCTCTCCGTATACTACAAGAGGATAGGCCGTATACCCAAAAGTTGGAAATACAAGTCCGTGGTTGCCCAGCTGGAATGACACTACTGGACGAATCCCTCTCCATGGTCGCTGATAGAATGGCCGACTGCATCAGAAGCCGCAAGCCCATCATGGTCGTCACGCACATGGACTGCGACGGCCTAGCATCTGGGGCCATCATATCCAAGGCGCTGATCCGGGCGGGGGCAGCCTGCACCGTCCGCTCCTCGGTGGAGTTCAACGCCGGGACCGTCGAGGAGATGTCCAAGGACGGACGGGATTTTCACGTGGTGACGGATCTGGCCGGCGGCTATGCCGAGGACATGGACGCGGCGCTGGGCGACCGGTGGGTGGTCCTGGACCACCACCACATACCCGACACCGAGCGGGACAACGAGAGGGTGGTAAACGCCTGGAAGTACGGGATGGACGGGGGCGTGGAGGTATGCGCCGGCGGCATGGCATACCTGGCGGCCACGGCCTTGGACGGGGACAATGTGGATCTGGCACCGATGGCGGTGGTGGCCGCATTGGGTGACCGCCAGGACCAAGGCAAGCAGCGCTCCCTGACAGGCAAGAACCAAGAGATAGCCGAGAGGGCCAAGGCCGAGGAGCTGCTCTCGGTGGACCTGGATCTGCTGCTGTATGGCCGGGAGACCAGGCCCCTGCCCGACGCGCTGGCCTTTACGTCCCAACCATACATCAGGGGGATAACCTGGGAGCGGGGCAGCTGCGCCGCCCTGCTGAAGAAGGCGGACATACCGCTCAAGGAGAAGGGGAGGTGGCGCGTTCCTGCCGACCTAACCCAGGAGGAGAAGTCGGCCATTGTGAACGCCATAGCGCGGTACTCTCCGGGGGCCGGCGTGGACGACGCGGTGGCCGAGATGGTGGGCCACACCTACACCTTGGAGGGCGAGGAGAAGGGCAGCTTCATGCGGGACGGCAGGGAGTTCGGCACCATGCTCAACTCGTGCGGCCGGATAGGCAGGGCCGGCATAGGCATCGCCGTCTGCATGGGCGACCGCGGCCAGATGCTGGCCGCCTCCGAGGCCACGCTCAAGGAGTACCGGGGGCGCATACGGGAGTGCATGAACATCCTATCCAACGACCGCTGGAGGACCACCGTCCGGGGCGCGGTGGTCATGGTGAACGCCGACGGCGTGGTGCCCGAGACCATGACCGGCACCATCGCCTCGATGCTCTCCAGCTCCCCCAAGAACGTCGGAAAGGTGGTCATGCTCAGGACCAGCGGGGAGGACAACACCGTAAAGTTCTCCTCCCGGAAGTCGGTGGGGTGCACCCTGCCGGTGAGCCTCAGCGATGTGATGCGGGAGGGCACCGAGAGGTTCGGCGGCGTGGGCGGCGGCCACGACATGGCGGCGGGCGCCCGCATCGGCAAAGAGAGATTAGACGAATTCCTGGAGTATCTGGAGGAAAATGTCAACGACATGCCGGATCCAGGTTAGCCTGAGGTTGGATCCCAAGAGGGCCGGCACCCTTCTGGAGTCCCTGGGACCGGACAACGTAGACCTTCCCCCCGGTCTGGAGATATCCATGGACCACGCTGGCGGGGAGGCCGTGTTCGAGATATCCGGCAGCATGAAACATGTCATAGGTACCGCCGACGAGATGCTCGCCCACGCCCAGGTGGCGCTGGACGTGGTGGAATGATAGACCCCCGGGCACTCCGGGAGAGGCCTGGAGACGTCTCCCGCATGCTGGAGTGCCGCGGTGTGGAGTTTGACCTGGACGGCCTGCTGGAGCGCGAGCGGGCACGCCGTCGGCACATAGCGGAGACCGACGCCCTGCGCCAAAAGAGGAACGAGTTCGGCCGCGCCATATCCGGCATAAAGAAGGCCGGCGGCGACGCGGCAGACGCCATAGGGGAGATGGGCCGCGTATCCGCCGAGCTGCAGAGGGCCGAGGCCGAGCAGGCCGCCAACGAGGCCGAATACCAGAAGATGATCCGCGCCCTGCCCAACTTGGTGCACGGGTCGGTCCCGGTGGGGCCCGACGACACGGCCAACCTGGAGATCCGGCGGTGGGGGGACACGCCGCCGGGCCAAGGTCGCGGCCACGTGGAGGCGGCCGGCCGCATGCTGGACATGGAGAGGGCCGCCAAGGCGGCCGGCTCCCGGTTCTACTACCTGAAGGGCGGGCTGGTGCGGCTGAACCAGGCGCTCATACTGTATGCGCTGGACCACCTAGCCGGGGCCGGCTATACCCCGGTGCAGCCCCCCTACATGATAAACCGCCGCGCCATGGAGGGCGCCGTCATAGCCGAGGACTTTGAGAATGTCATATACAAGATAGACGGCGAGGACCTCTACATGATCGGTACCTCCGAGCACGCCATGGCTGCGATGCACTCCGGTGAGATCTTGGACGGCTCATCCCTCCCGCTGCGGTACGCGGGAACCAGTCCCTGCTTCCGCAAGGAGGCCGGGGCACACGGCAGGGACCAGAAGGGCATATTCAGGGTTCACCAGTTCGAGAAGGTGGAGCAGTTCGTCTTTGCCCGCCCCGAGGAGTCCTGGAAGGAGCACGAGAGGATGCTGGAGGTCTCCGAGTCATTCTACCGCAGTCTGGACCTGCCGCACCGGGTGATGCTGCTCTCCACCGGCGACATGGGCAAGGTCTCGGCCAAGACCTACGACATAGAGGCATGGATGGCCGGCCAGTCCGCCTACCGGGAGGTAGTATCCTGCTCCAACTGCACCGGCTACCAGGCCAGAAGGCTGATGGTGCGGTACCGGGACCGCACCAACGACAAGCCCACGTACCTGCACACCCTCAACAGCACCCTGGTGGCCACCTCCCGCACCATGGTGGCTATCATGGAGCTCTGCCAGACCTCCGACGGGCACATAGCCGTCCCCGAACCCCTCCGGAGGTATGTGGGGAGTGGCACCATATAGGCCGCGCTACACGTTTGGCCTCAGCATGGCGCCGGAAAGTGTTTGGGGGGTTGCGGTATTGATCTGGCAATTTTTGTAGACGTATCGTGCACGATCTGGCCACATGGCGTGCCAAACCATCCGGATCATGTCACACAGGCCGGTGAAAGTCGGCGTGTACCAGCGCTGAGCCTGGACGCACACCGCGCGTTTCCGTATACCCTTATATTTTGGGCAAAAGTGTCTAGTAGAATTGGCACGCAGGAAGGGGCGCACCCGCGACAAGTGGAGGGACAAGCGCTGGGTACAGGTGGTGGCACCCGAGTCCATGAACTACAACAAACTGGCGTACATACCCATCACCGACGATGAGAACGCCAAGGGCCGGGTCATAGAGAAGACACTCTATGACATACTGCATCAAGATCCCTCCCAGTACAACATCAAGCTGTACTTCCAGATTGACCGCATAGAAGGCGACATCGCGTACACGATATTCAAGAGGTACGAGTATTCCAAGGAGTACCTCAAGAGTTTGGTACGTCGGGGCTCCTCCAAGGTCAACTTCATCACAGATGCGGAGACCAAGGACGGCTACGTCTTCCGCATAAACGTGATAGCGCTGACCCACCAACAGCTGAACAGCTCCCGCAAGCACGCCCTGCGGCTGGCGGCGCGAAATGTCATCAACCGGGACGTGCCCCAGCTGGACATACACCAGTTCGTGCAAAAGACCTGCTTTGGGGACATACACGCCAGCATACTCTCGGAGGGCAAGAAGCTCACAAGGCTGAGGCACGTGGGCTTGGAGAAGGTAAAGCTGGTGCGGACCGCCGAAAAGCAGATAGCGATGCTCGAGGCCTAGCCGCGTGGCCCCGCAGGTGCGCGTCAACGTCATAGCGCATGCCACCGAGGACGAGGCCCGCATAGTACGCTCGCTGGCCGAGGGGCTATGCATACGCCCCGACTCGCTGGACACCCGCAGGAGCGAAGGACACTACGGCAATACGATAACCACCATATCCGCGTCCCTGCGCAAGAGGGAGGCCCGTGACGTGCTGAAGAGGCTGCGGGAGACCCTCCCCGGTGCTGACCTAGACCACATCCGGGAGACCCTCCCCAGCAGGATGGGCGACTCAACCCTGTACGTGCGACTGGACAAGCAGGAGATGGTCGCCGGCCGCGTCAGGCTAAGCGACTCCGGCGCGGTTCGGATCCGCATCACGGCGCCCTCATATGACGGCCACCCCGAGGATGTCCATGCGCGTCTCTTGGGGCTGGATTAAATATCCGCCGCCTCTACATACCACCCGGGAATGAGGAGAAAATGCCGCTCCAGTCTGAGCCGCAAGCGTTGAGGACCCCGCGACGAACCGACCCACCACAGGACAACCGGGGACCCGTCCCGACCGGGTGCCAAACCGCGAGGGAGCGGCACCGCATACCGGCCTTCACTGGCAATGCATACTATGCGCAGCCGGCCAGTTCGATGATCCTGGCACGAGATCTGGGCGGCCTGCCGTCCAGTCTCCCGGCCCGGCTCATGGAGCACGAACCCTGCCATGGGGCCGCCTACCCTCCTGCCCGCTCTCCACGGCGGCGCAACTTCCTTTAAATATTGACAGACAAAATCGAGGAGCGTGGACTACGACGTTATAGTTGCCGGCGGCGGGCTAGCGGGGACCGTGGCGGCCCAAGCGGTGGCCAAGTATGCCGGGGGCGCCCAGATTCTCGTGGTGGACCGCAGCCCCCCAGTGATGCCCGGCAGCAAGAGCGTGAGCGGGTGGATATGCGGGGACGCCGTCAGCAAGGAGGCCGTGGACTACATGACTAGCCGCACCGGCGTGGCCTGGGGGGAGCCGGAGATAGAGCACAAGGTCAAGGGAGTGATGGCATTCTCGCCTGACCGGGAGACGGCCATCCCGTTCGACGGGGACGGGTACATGCTTAACCGGCAGCTGCTTCCCGAGAGGCAGAACGAGAGATCCCGGCGCATGGGCATAGAGTTCCACCACTCGGTGAACCTCACCGGCCTGCTGTACGACGACGGGCAGGTGGTCGGCGTGGCCGGCGTGGACGGCTCCAAGAACCCCTACAAGAAGACGGCCCACGTGGTGATAGACGCCACCGGCATGACCTCGATGCTGCGCAACCAGATATCCAACACGGACAAGATCGAGAGGAAGGTCGACCGGCGCGACGTTGAGTCCACCGGCCGACACATCATGTACTTTGACAAGGGTATTGAGGACACCACCCAGTTCGATCCCGACTACTGCATAATACACTTGGACCAGGATGCCTCCCCAGGCGGGTACGGCTGGGTATTTCCCAAGGGCGAGGACAAGGTCAACATAGGCCTAGGCGTGGAAAAGACCCTGCTGGGGGCGCGCAACGCCCGGCTGAACAAGCGAGATACGGTGACCACCCTCATAGAGGAGTACGTGCAGGTGAACGAGGCCATCAAAAACCCCCGCCTCTCCACAGACCCCGAGGATGCCAACAACGCCACCGGCAACTTCCAGGTCTCGGTGCGGAGGCAGAACGACTGTCTGGTGGCCGGCGGCTTTCTGCTGGTGGGGGACTCGGCGTGGATGCCCAAGCCCCTGGATGCCGGCGGCATAGGGCCGGCCTTGGTAGCCGGATCCATAGCGGGCAGGTGCGTGGCCGAGGCGCTGGAGTCCGGCGACACCAGCGAGGCCGGGCTCTGGCAGTACAACAAGGAATTCATAAACGAGTACGGCTACAAGACCGCCGGGCTGGAGGTATTTCGCCGTCTTATCCAGACGCTGACCAACGATCAGATAAACTACGGCATGAAGCACTTTTTGGGAAACCTGGACGTCGAGGCAATATCCAAGGGTGAGCACCCCGACTTTAGCGCGCTGGGTAAGCTGGGCATGATAATCCGCGGCGCCCTGAACAAAACACTTGCCGACGGCCTCCGGTTCACCACGCGGCAAAACAAAAAGCTCACCGAGCACTATTACGCGTTCCCCGAGACGCCCGACGGCTTTGCAGAATGGCGCAAAAAACTCCACGTCCTGCTGGACGAATCCAACACCAAACTGAAAAGATACCAGAAATAGGACTTATCGGCGCATTTTTCCCGAACATCGACATTTATGGAGATTTTGCCGTCGCTATTCCAAAAAACCACGCCAAACCCGCATGTGCCGCCCTCCGACAAGACGGTTTTGCATGAGCCGCGCGCAAAGCGCACCGCAACGAAATGTTATGCACTTTTCTCGGCGGCTAACGCGCGCAAATCCTCCCGCGCCATAAAGAATCTTTTTTGCAGCAACGCCCGAACAACGCACCCGCAGCATGCTCCGCTAGGCCGGAAATACCGTACGCCCGGCCAAGGCAAAACCCTGTTCCCACGCGGCTCCACCAAAGGCTTATAATCCAAGATCATCATCTCCCCGTACGGCTTGGAGATAATGGAGGGTCTTACCTTTGACGACGTGCTTTTGGTTCCAAAGTACTCGGACGTCACCACCCGGAGCCAGACGGACCTGAACACCCGGCTCTCCCGGAACATCAGCCTCAGCATACCATTTGTGAGCGCCAACATGGACACGGTCACCGAGTCCGCGATGGCAGTGGCCATTGCCCGGGCCGGAGGCATCGGCATAGTGCACCGGTTTTTGAGCATCCAGGATGAGGCCGCCGAAGTACTCAAGGTAAAGAGGTCCGGCAGCGTCATGATAGAGAACCCCTACACCATACCGGCGGAATCCACCGTACGGGATGCCCGCAAGTACGCCGAGGACATGGGCATATCCGGACTTTTGGTCGTGGACGGGGAGAGGCTGGCCGGCATAGTAACTGATCGCGACTTTCTCTTCGGGGCCGACCAGGACATGCCCGTCTCAAGCATAATGACCCGGGACGTGGTCACCGCGCCCCCGGACATATCCGTAGAGGATGCCAAGAGGATGCTCCGGGACAACCGCGTCGAGAAGCTCCCCGTAACCGACGGGGAGGGCCGCATACGGGGGCTCTTCACCTCCAAGGACATCACCAACATAGAGGACTACCCGATGGCCTCCAAGGACTCCAAGGGGAGGCCGCTAGTGGGCGCAGCGGTGGGAGTCAAAGGAGACTTTATGGAACGCACCGAGGCGCTGTTGGAGGCAGGCGCCGACATCATAGTGGTGGACGTGGCGCACGGGCACAGTCAGAACGCCATATCCACCGTGCGGAACATCAAGAAGGCGTTCCCCGGCTGCGAGATCATAGCGGGAAACGTTGCCACCGCCGCCGGGGCGCAAGACCTGATAAACGTGGGGGTGGACGCCGTAAAGGTGGGGGTGGGGTCCGGCTCCATATGCATAACCCGGGTGATAACCGGATCCGGCGTCCCCCAGCTGACGGCGGTCATGGACTGTGCCCGCATAGGCAGGGACAACGACGTCCCCATAATATCGGACGGCGGCACCAGAACGTCCGGCGACGCCACCAAGGCCTTGGCGGCGGGAGCCTCCTCGGTCATGCTGGGCAGCATACTGGGCGGCACCGACGAGTCTCCCGGCACGGTGCTCACCAAGAACGGCAAGCGCTTCAAGGTGTACCGCGGGATGGCCTCGCTGGCCGCCTCCATAGGGCGCAAGTCCAAGGAGACCGGATCCGTCTCCCTGGAGGAAGACCTCAACGACTATGTGGCCGAGGGCGTTGAGGCGATGGTCCCCTACAAGGGGAGCGTCACCGACATACTGAAGCAGATGACCGGCGGGGTACGCTCCGGGCTTAGCTATTGCGGCGCCCACACCATACCGTCCATGCAGAGTAACGCCGAGTTCATCCGGATGTCCCGGGCCGGCTTTGCGGAGAGCCAGCCGCACGACGTCTCGGTGATGTAGACCCATACAGTTAGCGTTTTATCTTGGAGGGACGTTCGTACGGCCATGCTGACGAGCCGGACCGTGATCGGCGTCATAGCCGGGGCGGTGATAATCGGCTTGGCGTCCGCGTCCATAATACTGGACTTGACGCGGGGACCCTTGGAAGTGACCGAGACGTTTGGTCAGGGCGAGTCCACAGCATACCAAATAAGCGGCGACGCGGGGGCGGCCCACTCCATTCGGGTGACCGCCGAGCGGTTCGATCTGGAGTTGACCGGCCCCGGTGAGGGCGGCCCGGCCGTGCCCAGGACCGAGTTCACCGGGGAGTTCGCCATAGAGTGGACGCACCAGGAGACGGGCCGCACCATCATATTGGTGCAGAACACCGGCGGTGGCCAGATGGTCGTGGACGGTGTCTTTGAGATATCCAGCGATCCGCTCGTCTTCGCATACCACATTGTGGTCGTCACCTCCGGGGTGGTGATAATCGGGTTCAGCCTAGCGTTCAGCTTCAGAAAGCCCCGCGGCTTTTAGGTGAGCCATACACATACCGCGCAGTCAAGCCCCCACTACTCTGCCCATACCTGGCGGACCCGCCGCTACTCCCGCTACCCCAGAACCGGAAAGTCCGGCTTGCCGAACTTGCGGGAGAGCTTGCGCTCGTCTATCCACGAGCACTCGATGCACTTGATGATGTCGCGCACCGGAACTACCGAGCCGCCGCACTTTACACACCGGGTAAGGATCACACCCAAGGACGGGTCGTCCATCGCAGCATGTATGGTACCGTTCAGGTGGCTCACTATTCGGAGCTCCACCACGTCGTTCACCAGTGTGACGTTCTTCTTGCGGATATTCCGGGTGGAGCATATGCACTCCACGCTGGACTTTGTACGCTTGCCGTTCACGTACTGGATGGTAACGGCAAACATCACCGACATTACGGCCGCCACCGTGCCCACTATGATGTCGCCCGGATCCGGCACCCCTATCTTCTTGCTGCGCTCGATGTTGGCCACGCGGTTGGACGGATCGATGTCCCGACTGCCCACGACCAGCGAGCGCACCGCGTCGCCGTCGTCAAAGGTATCCCGGCCGGCCTCGTACTCCTCGATGGAGGCTATGCGGTCGCCGGGAAGTACGAGTGTCATGGCTGCCGCCCCCCCGGCTGCGATTATATGTGTTTGGCGTGCGGCGGCAGCAGCCTTATGCCCATATCCTTCAGGTAGCAGTATGTCCCGTCATAGAACCCGCTTTTTCTGGTGTCATCATCCGGATCCCCCTCTGGGACGAATATCACCATCCCCTGTCTTGCCCGGGTCAGCAGGACCCTGTACGCGTTCTTCAGATACTTCATCTTGTGATCCTTTGCTATGTTGGTCCACTTGTCGCCACGAAACTCCTTGTACTGCCACCGTTCTCCGATGTGCCTAAAGTCCGCATCCCATGCTACGCACGCCCAGTCCAGCTCCAGGCCCTGTATCTTGAACTCCGTGGCGGCATACTCCAGACTGCACGATGAGCGCGGGTCACTGGGCGGTTTGAGAAACCAGTGGGCTGCGTCTATTGCCAGCTCCACGTATATGCCGTACGGCTTTAGGCGGTATGACTTTGCGGCGGCCACTATGCCGTACCTTTCGCTGCCGTGGGCGCGCTCCTTTAGCCACTCTTTTGCCCTCACAAAGTCCCTCGTAAGCACTACCTCATAACCATCCATTCTTTCGAGCGCCCTCTTGGCCGAGCCTGAATCAAGATCCAGCACCGACTTGACAAACTTTGAGACGAGGCCGCTGCGGAAAGATCTGATCGATGTCGCAAGGTGCAGTTCGGGGCGATAATTGACACCTAGTCCACCCAGCATCCCCTCCACGCTGCTCCCTTGAACGTACTCGTCATCGGTAATATTCTCCGACAGGTACACATCCCAGTCCGCATGACGCCTCCTAACGGCTGAGAACCACTCCGGCAGGCCCGCCTCGTTGTGGTTGATCTCCTGACCCCCGCCAACCAGGCAGACTATTGCGGCCCAGCCGCTATGCCGCTCCATCACCTCAATGAGGAACTCCGGCTGCGATATGCCCCTCGCCTCTGCTTGCTTTTTTGTCATGAACCTGTCCATCTCTTTGTGGTCCCATGCGCGTTGCGCCTCGTCGAATACGACAATCCTCTCGTGTGGTGCAGACTGGTTCTTGATACCCTCGGCCAGAAAGTCGCCTATGCTCTGTATCAGGACCCGGGTTTCGCGAAGTGCGCATTTTTTGGTGACCTTGGGTCTGCTCGGATCCTGTCTGCGCTTAAGCTTGTTGGTGCTTACACGGTCCTGCGCAAGCGCCTCCTGTAAAACATGAATCAGTGGACCATTCCCGGACAGGAAGACGGCGTGTTTTGCTCTTGTTTGATCTTGGTTCTTGCTCGTAAGATTCAGCCCGGCCAGCGTCTTTCCGGAGCCCGGTACGCCGGTCACAAAGCAGATGGATTTCCTTCCCAGCCTCCTGGATTCATCTATTATGCTTCTGACCGTGCCGGTCGTCTTGGTTAGGTTCTCCGCGCCAGACTCAGAGCGCGTTATGTCTTCAACGCTGTGTCCCGCGTAAAGGGCCCGGGCGGCCTCTATTATGGTTGGAGTGGGCTTGTACTTTGAGGCCTCCCACTTGTTGACGTCGAACGGGGCGATGCGGCCGTATTTTCGGGCGATTTCTACGATGGCTTTCCCGAGTCCATCCCTGCCCACCTGCACTGTCTTGATAAAGCCGTCCGCATGCATGCCATAGTCATTATCGTATGGGGGCGCGTCCGTAGCCACCAAGATGGGTGCAACCGGCACCCCATGACTGCCTTCGTGAAAATTTCGCATGTCCAACGCGTAGTCTTCGCACTGCTCTTTGTCTGCGGTGCGGTACGTGCCCTCCCCAACCTTAAACTCCATAACGAATATCGTCCCTGAAAAGACCAAGATGGCGTCTGCCCTCTTTCCCATCCGCGGTATAGTAAACTCCAAGAATATGTGCCCGGCGCCTAGGGCCGCCATCTCCTCTTTGAGAATATCGATCTCTTCTTTCCATGCCTCCTTTTGTTGAGTCACATTGGGTCCGGACGAGGATGCCAGCGTGCCGATTATGGCATCCGCCCCGGTTTGGCGAAATACGTCCACATTGCTTGAATAGTACGCCCTCATTCGCTGCAGGTGTGTTTTCGCTGGCGATAATTAAGTTTTCATTTGCTACGGAAGTTGTCCGGCGCCAATGATGTACCCATTCTCATCTTTTGCAGTGTTTGAATTCTACAAGACATATGCAACCGTAAGTCAGATAATGCAATCATAAATTAAAAGCGCTTCATTCTTTTTTAACCAGAATATTACTGGTACCTATGATTGCAAGATATACTCCCAAACTCACTCCATAGCGCAACGCAAAATTGCCAAGACTGGAATGTTGTATTCACATGCCAAAACAGTCAGGCAGTCAGTTGTTTTCGCTCATCTACGGAATGTTGTGGGTTAGTGGGAGGGCCATTATCTAATTAGATCAACTGTAACTGATCCGCAGGAAGACACCGCCCGATCTTCGCATCGCAGCATCCGT
>JAGWAW010000029.1:11857-12321 GCA_021296165.1 Nitrosopumilaceae archaeon
CGCGCAGTTCCGGAAAATGCCGGGCTGCCGTGTGTACGGTGGATTTTTTCGACTAGGCAGCACAGGCGTGGGCCGCTGCCAGGACCGCGTCTGCCGGGACCGCCTGCGGGTCGTGATACGTGTCCAGCAGGGTCGCCAGCGTTACCAAAAACCTGCCATCTATGGAGTGGTGGCGGTGGTTGTGGGTGAACTGGAACGGCTTGACGTACGATATCAGATGCCACTTGCTGATGCCGCGGTGCTTCCTGAGCCACCATTCCAGCAGGCCGACCCGGCACTCGCAGTTGTTAGTGTGTATCTCGTTGTGCTCGCCGGAGGCGTACCCGCCCTCGCTGTGGTGTATGGTGTGGTGGTCGTACCCGCTCTTCTTGAGGTTCTTGTATCTGGTGTGCTCGTCGGTCATCACTGTGGAGCCGGCCTCGATCCTTCCCCCTGCCATCTGGAGGAGCGTCCTGCCGTCGCGC
>JAGWAW010000030.1 GCA_021296165.1 Nitrosopumilaceae archaeon
CTGTTCACCGCCTGGTTGCTGGGACAGAACAGCGCCGCGCGCCTGCCGGGCTGCCGTATGGGCATGTGGTCGGAGTTGTCCGATATGGAGCGGTCCACCGCGTTCACAGCGTTGCGTATCGCGCCCAGCTCATACTGCACGGGGCACTCCAGCATCCATGCATGCTCGGCGCGCCACTTGGTGAGCAGCAGCCCGATGCGGTTGCGTGTGGCCCGCGAGTTGGGCGGGAACCCATAATGCCACGCAAACCCGCCCAGCTGCGAGCGCACCATGTCCCGTATCACACCTGTGTCGACCCCCAATTCCTTGGCAACACTCTTTGCCAGCTTGTAGGACTCCCGGTCAAAGTACGGCCCCTTTTCTGCCCCGCCTTTCTCGTCCACGCGCTCCTTGGGCTTGTACGGCGCGTATGCCAGCGCCGCCTCGTGAACCGCCCTGTTGTATATGGCCCGGCAGACCTCCGCGTATCTGTCGTAGTCGGCCGCGAACTGCGCGTCCATTCGTATCTGCAGTGTATGCGTTATGGTACGGTGTGTGGGCGGTTCTACAACCATGGAGTCCGGCATGAGAACCGTATCATACGTGTGATATTAAAGCATTCTCAGTTTGCAGTTTTTGGCGGGTTTTTGTCGATTGTGAATATTCCCCTATATACCGCTCCCGAAACGCACTGCTATGCGGGGAGTGATGCTGGCGCTGGCGGTCATAGTAGCGGCCATGTGCGTGCCGGCCGCCTGGTCGCAGTCAGATGCTCCGTATGAAGGCGTACATCTGGATGGCGCCTTCGAGGTGGCGGTCTTTTCGGCGCCCGGCCACACGTACGCCCTGGTGGGTGCTGCTGGCGCCATACAGGTGGTGGACGTCACCGACCCGCACTCCCCTGCGCCCGTGTCCGTCATCACCGGCCAGATGTCCGGATTTGAGGGGATGGAGGGTGTGGTGGATATCGAGATCATGAACAAGTCGCATTCTACGTATGCCATAGCGGCGGACTACGTGAACGGCACCATGTGGGTGATCGACATCACCGACCCTCGCTCCCCCGTTCTGGTGTCGCGCGTATCTGGCGCAACGCCGGGCTTCGGCGGCATGGGGAGTCCCGCAGCCGTCGAGACGCTGCCGTCTCCAGGCGGCCCGCACCTGCTGGTCGCGTCGGCCGGCAACGGCACCCTCCACATTGTGGACATGGCAGACCCCTCGTCACCGGAGGTGACATCCACGGTATCGGCCAGCGGGCTGTACGCGCTGGACGACCCCCGGGATGTCGAGGTGTTCCATGCCATGGGGGGAACATATGCCATGGTGGCGGCGTTCGGAGACAATGCCGTACTGGTACTGGATGTCACAAACCCCGACGCGCCCAAGTGGGCGGCCAGGCTAGACCACGGCCAGAACGGATTCTCCGGCCTGGCCGGCCCCGAGGACATCGAGGTGTCCGGGACGCTCGGAAGAACCTATGCGTTCGTGGCGGGGGGCGGTCCCAATACCATACAGGTTATCGACATGACAGACCCCCGGAAGCCGCTGGCCGTCGACTGCATATGGCACGAGTACGGGGATCCCGGCCCGCTGGGGCGCACCGCCGACATCGACATAGTCGCGCATGACGCGGAGCTGTTTGTCCGGACGCATCCTAATGTGGCTATCCGCATACAGTCTGTATCCGGCGGCCAGGCTGGCCCAATAGACTGCGCGTGGCGCGGCTCGGCGGAGCGGGACACGATGAACCACCCAGCCGACATGGAGGTCTTTGAGGCGGCCGGCCGGACGTACCTCCTTACCACCGGCACTGACGGCATACACGTTACCGACATCACAAAGCCATGGGATGCCCGGCCCCTGGCGGTCGTGCGCGACGGCGACGGCGCGCGCCTGGAGGACCCTTACGGCCTCGCCATCTATGACACACCAAGCGGCACCTACGGGGTGGTGGCCAGCTTCGGCGACGACTCGCTACAGGTGCTGGACATAACCGACCCCTCGGCCCCGGCCACCGCCGGCAGTCTGGTCTCCACCATGCCGCGGGACGGGCCCCTCTGGCCAGCGGATGCGTCCGTGTTCGGAACGTTCGGCTCCGCGTACGTCTTGATGTCCGGCGCCCGGGACGACGCCATACAGATACTGGACATAACCGACCCTGCAGCCCCCGTTACGTTGTACACGCTCCGGGAGGGGCCGGACTTTAGAGTGGAGGAGCCGGGGGCAGTAGAGACGTACTGGGACGGTGAGCGGGCGTACGGCCTGATCGCCGAGAGGGACTCGGTGCTGGTTATGGACGTCACAGAGCCGGCGTCGCCGATCCTAGTGCATGCGATATCCGATGCAGGCGGGGCATCCATACTGCACGCTGGTACAATACATGGCCGGCCCCACCTGCTGGCGGTCTACGACGGCGCGGTAAACGTGTTTGACATGGGCGACCCCGCCAATCCGGTACGGGCGTCGTCGCTGGCCGTGCCGCCGGGCATATCCGATATTGAGACGTTCCGCATATCAAACGTCACGTATGCCAGCATATCCTTCCGCGACCATGATACGGTATACCTGCACGGCGCCGTATCCTCCGCGGCGCTGTCAGCAGTGGCCGGTCAGGCCACGGGCTTGGAAGCCTTCTGGGGGTTCGGCCATATAGAGACGGCGGCCGTCTTTGATCGTGTGGTGATGGAGTCGGCGGCCGAGGTGACCGGCGTACTCTTGGTGAGCCTTGAGGACCCCGCCGCCCCCGGCATATTGGAGCCCTGGACCATACAGGACGCGGAACTGGACGACCTGCCGGACGCGACGGTTTTTGCTGTATCCGGCCGCACCTACCTGGCCGCGATAGACCGCTTCGACTACGAGGTCAAGATACTGGACATAACCCGGCCGGACACCTGGGGCGGCATAACCTCGCAGGTGATAGACGGAAAGAGCGGCTTTGACGCTCTGACCAAGCCGGTGCGCATAGAGTCGGTCCACATACGGAACGGCACGTACGGGGTTGTGGCCGGGGCCGACGGCCGCCTTCAGGTACTGGACCTTGGCACACCGTGGATGCTGTGGCCGGTGGACAGCCTGGCAGAACATCTGGTGGTGCCGCATGCCGAGGGACCCCATGATCTGGAGGTGTTCACCCTGCTGGACAGGACGTACGTTTTGGTGGCCCGAACCGTATACGTGCCGTATGGGAATGCGGTCACGATACTGGACATCACCGAGCCTGACCTGCCCGACGCGGCGGGCGGATGGTCCGGCCGCTGACATTGGACGGCGTGCGCCCGATCCCCCGCAGCTGTACGATACAGTACGCTTCGTCTGGGTCCGGCCCAGCGACCCTGCGCGAAAATCTCGTGGATCAACGAACGTATATAAGACAAGGACAGGGCGTGCCCATTACATGGCCTATTCGCGGATTCTGCGGCGCCTACGGGAAGAGAAGACCAACTACGGGAAGCGCCGCACCATGCTTATGGGAAAGAGGAACTTTGCCACGGTGGTGATATCCAACGAGAACACCCAAGTGCAGGTATTGCGCCCGCAGATGACCGGCGACTTGGTGGTGGCGTCGGCCCACTCCAGGACGCTCCTAAAGAACGGCTGGAAGGGCTCCCGCAAGAACATTCCGGCGGCCTACCTGACCGGGTACATGGCAGGTAAGAAGGCTCTTTTGAGCGGGGCCCAGGATGCCATCCTGTACACGGGGACCCGGCGGTACACGCAGCGCACCGCAGCCGCCGTCAAGGGGATGGCGGACGCGGGCTTGGAGGTTCCGGCGGATCCGGAAACATTTCCTCCCGACGAAAGAATAAACGGAGAACACCTCGCGGTGAAGAACGATGTACAGTCGTTCAAGTCGTTCGTTGACCGGGAGGTCGCCGGACAATGAGCCGGCCGGGTGGTCGGCCGGGTGGTCGACCAGGCAACCGCCCCAACCGCCGGGACACCGAGGAGGTATGGGTCCCCAAGACGTCCTTGGGCAAGCGGGTGAACTCCGGGGACATTACGTCACTGGAGACCATAATAGAGCAGGGTCTCCGGGTGCAGGAGGCCGGCATAATCAAGAAGCTGCTCCCGGACCTGGACACCGAGGTGGTGGACGTGGGCATAATACAGAAGATGACATCCAACGGTCAGTCCACCCGGTTCAAGGCCATAGTGGCGGCAGGAAACAAGAACGGCTACTTGGGGATAGGGCAGGGCAAGTCCAAGCAGATGCGTATAGCAATCGAGAAGGCCACCAACCAAGCATACCTCAACGTGAGCCCCGTGAAGCTGGGCTGCGGCAGCTGGGAGTGCCGGTGCGACCAGAAGCACTCTGCCCCCTTCAAGATCCGCGGCAAGGGCGGCAGCGTTACCATAGAGATACTGCCGGCCCCCCGGGGCTTGGGCTTGGTGGCCGGCGGTAAGATAAAGCGACTGCTGGAGCTGGCCGGAATGCGGGATGCCTGGACCACGGCCACCGGTTCCACAGCCACCATGAACTCCACCTCCAAGGCCATACTGAACTGTCTGAGGCAGACGTTTAGCCAAGGGTGATGCGGGATGGCCAAGGCATATCTGGTTCTGCGGATAAAGGGGCAGGCGGATGTGCCCCACTGGGCCCGCACCACAATGTCCCTGCTAAAACTGGAGAAGAAGCACCGAGCCACCGTGGTGCCCGCCACGCCCAGCACGTCGGGCATGCTAAAGAAAATACAGACGTTCGTGGCTTGGAGTGATGCCGATGCTGGCATAGTGCGGGAACTGCTGGAGAAGAAAGCACGGAAGGCCGGATACCGTCCCGTCACCGACGAGGACATCCGGGCGATGGGGTACGAGGGGACCGACGCCCTAGCCGAGTCGCTCTCCGAGGGAAAGGTGGCCCTCTCCAAACTCGAACCGCTCAAGCCTTGGTTCGCCCTGGCCCCACCGCGCCTGGGGTTCAAGCGGAGCACCAAGAGACTCGCCGGCCAGAAGGGCATACTGGGCAGGAACGCGGACCTGCCCGAGCTGGTACGGAGGATGATATAGCATGGCGACCCGACTCCGCAAGACCCGCAGGTACAGGGGCTCCCGGAACCACGGCTGGGGCCAGGTGGCACAGCACCGGGCCAGTGGCCACAAAGGGGGATTGGGGGTATCTGGCCTACTCAAGCACCACTACTCATCAATGCTCAAGGAAGATCCGGACCACTTCGGACACTCCTCGACCCGCCCGCCCTACCCTAACGTCACGAAACGGTGGGCCGGCGTCCGGGACTTGGACGACCTTTATGCTAGATACGGGCGCCGGGACGGCGACAAGCTCGTGGTGGACCTGGGCGGCGCCGGGTACGAGAAGCTACTGGGCGGTGGCAGCGTCGGCGCCGCATACACGGTGGTAGTCCCCAATTCCACAAAGTCGGCGGCAGCCAAGGTGGCAGCCGCCGGCGGAGAGGTGCTCCCAGAATATGGCTGAGGGAACCGCCACAGCGCTTGTACGCAAGATGGTCTTAAAGGCCGAGCCGTACGTACCGCAGGTCCCCAAGCCCAAGAAGAAGCTCACCCTGCAGAGGCGGCTCCTGTGGTGCGGCGTGGCCCTGCTGATATACATGGTGATGGGGCAGACACCGCTCTTCGGAGCGGCGCCCATAGAGGGATTGGACCCGCTGGCGTTCGCCCGGATCATCTTCGCATCCCAACAGGGGACGCTGGTGGAGTTGGGCATAGGTCCTATAGTGACGGCGGGACTGCTCATGCAGCTGCTCCGGGGTTCGGAGATACTCAAGTTCGACTTTAAGAAGCCCGAGGAGCGGGGCACCTTCCAGACTGCAACAAAGATCGTCACCTACGTGGTGATAGTGGCCGAGTCCATAGTGTATGCCATAGCAGTGTACGGCGGCAACATACTGGACCCCTCCCACCTGTATGTCATGATAGGGCAGCTGATGGCCGCCTCAATCCTCATCATGTTTTTGGACGAGATGATCCAAAAGGGATGGGGACTGGGGAGTGGAATCAGTCTCTTTATCATGGCCGGCGTCACCCAGCAGATACTGTGGAGCCTCTTCAGCCCCCTGCCGGCCGGCGACGGTGGAACCATAGGCATACTTCCGTATATAGGCCAGTCCATAATGGCCGGCGATCTTGGCAACATATTCTTCCGCTCGTCCCAGCTGCCCAGCATCTTCGGGCTGTGCCTGACGGCTGGCGTGCTGCTCATACTGGTATTCACGCAGGGCATGAAGATAGAGATACCCATAGTCTCCACCCGCTACCGGGGCTTCTCGGCAGTGTACCCCATCAAGATGATGTACGTCTCCAACATCCCGGTCATACTGGCCTCTGCACTGACGGCCAACGCCGTCTTTATGGGCCAGCTCGTATGGGCCAACGTGAACCCGCGGAACACCGACGCGTTCTGGAACATCTTGGCGCAGTTTGACGTGACCAACCCCGCGCAGCCCATAGGCGGCCTCATATACTACGTCACGCCGCCCCGGGGGCTGGAGTTTGCCGCCGCCGACCCCGGCCGGGCCGTAGGCTACGTGTTGTTCATGATTGGGATAGTGGTGGTGTTTGGGCGCCTGTGGGTGGAGCTGGGCGGGCTCTCTCCAAAGAGCGCCGCGCAGAACCTACTGGATGCCGATGTACAGGTGCCCGGGTTCCGGCGCTCCAACAAGCCCATCGAGTCGCTCCTCAACAAGTACATTCCCTCTGTCACTATAATAGGGTCCATGATCCTGGGACTGCTGGCCGGCGTCTCAGACGTGCTGGGTGTCTTCGGAACGGGCATCGGCATACTGCTCATGGTGGATATCCTGATAAACTACTACACTCAGCTCGTTCGCGAGCAGGTAGAGGTGGTCATGCCACGGTTGGGTGCTCTGCTTGGCCGCAAGTAGGCGCATCGTGATGGTGGGCATCTCCGGCGTGGGCAAGACCACGCTGTTGGAGACGGTGGTAAGGTCGCTCAAGGCCAGCGGCAAGCGGGTAACCGTGGTGAGCTTCGGCACCGTGATGCTGGCGGAGGCCCGGCGGCAGGGCATAAACGACCGGGACGCGCTGCGAAGTCTCCCGACCGACGAGCAGGTCCGGCTGCAGACCAACGCCGCCGAGAGCATCGCCGCCAGCGACGACGACGTGGTGATAGTGGACACGCACGCCTTCGTGAGCACCAGATTTGGGTACTATCCGGGACTGCCGGAACGGGTTCTGCGCATCATAAACCCCACCAGCTACATATCTGTCTCGGCAAATCCCGAGGAGATATATCGGCGGCGCATGAACGACACCACCCGCAACCGCGACCGCATAACGGTGGCGGGGATAAAGCAGGAGCTGGGCATGCAGGCGGCAATGGTCTCGGCATGCTCGGTGATATCCGGCTCGCCGGTCAAACTGGTGGTGAACCGGGACGGGCGCGTGGAAGAGACAGCAAATGACGTAATAAGGGCCACTGGATTAAACGGGGCATGACGGCGCTGTCGTTTCTACAGTCGTTATTCCTTCAGGAGGGCGGCGGGTTCTTGGATTTTCTGGGCGGGGACCGGGGGACGTTCGGCAGTGACGACCCCATCATAGTGGGCATGATAGCCTCGGCGTTCGCCGTGGCCGGGTTCGGCATCATGCTGAACCTGATGAACTCAGCCATCCGCAAGAAGATGGTGGACATGGTAAAGTGGCGACGCATAATGAAGGAGACCCGGGCCTTCAACAAGGAGAGGATGGCCGCGTACCGATCCCACGACAAGGCCCAGATAGACCAGGTCAACAAAAAGTCCGCCTACATGAACAAGCTCAACATGGAGATGATGCAGATGAACCTGCGGCCCATGATGATCACGTTCGTGCCCCTGATACTGATCTTCTATTTTGTGCTGCCGTACCTCTTCTCGTATACGGTAGCCGTGTCGCCGGTGCCCCTCAACGTTATACCCGGGGACCTGTTCCAACTGACCTGCACCGCCGAGCAGGCAGCGGATCCAGAACACGTCTGCCAGACCGAGAACGCCGTCTTCTTGTGGGCGTGGTACTTTTTGTCGTCCATAGCGTTCAGCGGAATAATTATGAAGATAACCAAGACCACCATGGATCTCCATTGACCCGCTCCATCGTGATATCCGGACCTCCTGCGGTGGGCAAGTCCACCGTGGCTCGCATACTGGCCGAAAGGTACGACATGGAGTGGCTGGACGGAGGAAGCATGCTCAAGGAGCTGGCCCGCGAGAAGGGGTTTGATCCATCCGGCGAGGACTGGTGGGACACCACCGAGGGGATGAAGTTCATGGATGTCCGGGAGAAGGACTTTGGGATAGACATACGCGTCGACGACCTCCTAACGGAGAGGTGCAATGGCGGCGGGGTTGTGGTCACTAGCTACACCTTGCCTTGGCTACAGAACGACGCGGTGAAGGTGTGGCTGGAGTGCTCCCGGCACGTCAGCGCCAGCCGGCTGCAGGGCCGCGACGGCGTGGGGGCCGAGGAGGCCTACCGCATAGCCCAGAGCCGCTACGACCGCAACGTGGATCTGTACCGGCGCCACTACAACTTCCAGTTTGGCCGCGACGACTCGGTGTTTGATATCGTGGTGCAGACAGACGGCAAGGACGTGGGGCAGGTCGTGGCCGAGCTGGCTGAGCGGCTGGATGAGATGAGATGACGCTTCCCCAGCTGGACGATCTGGTGGAGGTGGATCAGGACATAACGGATCCGGCCCACGGCACACCCTACAACCAGAGGGAGATGGCACAACTGCTGCAGTATGGGATAATCCTGCTGGACAAGCCGCCTGGCCCCACCAGCCACGAGGCGGTGGCTTGGACCAAGCGCATACTGGGGCTGCCCAAGGTGGGCCACAGCGGTACGCTGGACCCGCAGGTCTCCGGAGTGCTGCCGCTGGGGCTGGGGGAGGCCACCAAGGCACTGGGAGTGCTGCTGTACGGGCCCAAGGAGTACCACGCGGTGTGCCGGTTCCACTCGATGCCATCAGACGGGGACCTCAAGGCCATACTGGAGGAGTTCACCGGCCCGCTATACCAGCGCCCCCCGCAGCGCTCCAGCGTCCTGCGCCGCACCCGCACCAGAACCATACACGAGATCGAGCTACTGGAGCAGAAGGAGAGGCTGGCACTGATGCGCATAGTGTGCGAGTCGGGCACCTACATCCGTAAACTCTTCTACGACATGGGTGAAGTTCTGGGACCCGGAGCCACGATGGTGGAGCTGCGCCGCACTCGGGTGAGCCAGTTTGGCGAGGACGACGGCTTGGTGACGCTGCACCGGCTCGCTGACGCTTTCGCGGTATGGAAGGAGACGGGGGATGTCTCCGGGCTCGCCCCGCTGGTGCGTCCTGTGGAGGATGCCCTCTCGGAGCTCAAGTCGGTGGTGATCCGGGACTCGGCAGTGGATGCCCTGTGCCACGGGGCCCAGCTGGCCGTGCCCGGAATACTCCAGCTCTCGCCGGGGATGTCCCGGGGGGACGAGGCGGCCGTATACACGCAGAAGGGGGAGGCGGTGGCGCTGGTAAAGTGCACCATGTCCGAGTCGGACATCCTGGACTCCACCAAAGGCCACTGCTTCGAGACCAAGCGGATCATAATGGCCCCGGGCACGTATCCCCGGCGGTGGCGCTCCAAGGGAAAGCGCGAATAATTGGCTCGAAGGACCCTTGGTATATTCATGGCGGCTGGAGCCGCGTCGGGTCTGCTGGCCGGGCTGCTGCTCATGGATACCTCTGGTGGGGGTATAGTGTACGTGGAGGGACCATCTATAACCGTGGACGCGGATCGCCGCGACTATCAAAAGGGGAATATGGTGACTGCCATCATAGTGAACAGCGGGAGCGTTCCGCTGGAGTCGGACGGCTCGTGGGGATTCCGCGTCACCGGCCTCTCGGGCATGCTCATGTACGAGGCTGTAGGGAGCGAGGCGGACGTACTGGAACCGGGTCTGCGCGCCACCATGACGTGGGACCAGATCAAGGATGACGGGGACGCGGCGCTGGAGGGGCTGTACCGCATCTCCGTGGAGGGGTACGGTCCGGGCGGGGAGTCTGTACGGGACTCGGCAACGTTCTCCATATGGAAGTAGGCATCAGCCGGCAGGCCGAACGTAGAATGGCGCCGGGAGGGAGATTCGAACTCCCGTTCCCTTGCGGGAACGCGCTCTGTGGTCGCGTGATCTCCAAGCGCGCGCCCTACCAGGCTAGGCGACCCCGGCAGCGTCCACAGTGTCTGGCGGGCCGTAATTAACCATTCGAACCGTAACGCCGGAGGCGCGCCAGCATAGTATGGTGCTCCCGCCGGGATTTGAACCCGGGATCACTGCCTTGAGAGGGCAGTATGCTTAACCGGACTACACCACAGGAGCCCCGATACCCTCCCACATGTCTCAATTTAAACGCAAGGCATTTGACCGCGGGACTTGCCCAAACA
The DNA here is from genome assembly GCA_021296165.1 of Nitrosopumilaceae archaeon. Classification (GTDB taxonomy): domain Archaea; phylum Thermoproteota; class Nitrososphaeria; order Nitrososphaerales; family Nitrosopumilaceae; genus VYCS01. The sequence continues at coordinate 10,374 of JAGWAW010000030.1, forward strand.
CCTGCAGCCTCCACCGGCCCCCCGGGGATGGCAATCGCATACTTGGGGGAGCATACGGCGGCCCGGCTCCGGCCAAGCGGTGGCCGGCCAATTTACGGAGCCGCGCATTCGGTGTATGTCCAGAAGGTCGTCAGGGAATGCGGATCTCCCCAAAGTCATCGGTGTCCGATGGGGCCATATGTCCTCTGATGCTCAAATAGACGGACAGCTCATACTGCGTGTGGACGTGACCCCGGTTCTGGACGGGTTATGTCCGGCCGGAAGCCCGGTAGCGCTGGCCGGGTGTCGTCTGGACGGTACCAACTCGGAGTCGTGCGCGCACGACTTGGTGGTCTTTGACGGCTCGGGCGGGCCGCCGGAGATGGTGCAGCGGGGAGACGGCACGGCCATCATACACCACGCCTCGTTGGGCGAGACGCGCCCTGCTGTCCTGATACGGTTCACGAATCTCCAGATTCTGAGGGACGGCGACATGAGCCTAGCCCCGTTTTTGGAGGGCATAAAGCGTCAACGGAGCAAGCTGTTTGCGTCCTGTATCCGGGACGGCGCCGTCGAGTCGGTCCTGTGTTCGCAGCGCGCCGTGCAGTCGGATACTGCGGACGTTGCTTCGTGCTGGCAAAAATGCGCCACTCTGTGCCTGGCCGACGCTGCATTGCTGTCGCACGACCGTCTGCCTTCGTCCCACACGCTGGACGGGCTCCGGCAAGCAAGGGATGGAACCGGCATACCGGCCTTGGTGTCACGGTCGCTTGGCGTGGAGCGAGCCACGCCGTCGCTTCTTGCACGGATGCGCGAGTCGGCCGCGGCTCTCTCTGGCATGGCAGGCCTGATACCGCCGGCTGTGGTGAAGATCAAGGCTACATCGCTGCAGCGCGACGGCCGGCTGGCCGACTGCTACTACTACTTGTGCCGCGTGGGCAGGGACAGCATGTTCACACTGAGCGCATCCGCCGGCGACAAGGCCACCGTGTGGTATGCGTCCCGTATATCCTTGGACGCGGAACGGGATGCCGCGTCGGTACGTAGAAACGCCTTGGCGGTACGGGGTGCTGCAGACCGCATTTTGGAGGGACTGGCCGGGCGGTAGGATGATTGCGGTGCTTGCGCCGCACCAGCTCAGTTAATAATATATAAAGGAATATTATTAACATACATCGGTGGGCAAGCTTTAAAAGCCGAATTTTCGCATAGTATAGCATGTCGAATGCAGCCTGCGGATGCGAGGCATCTAAGGAAAACGGCGTAGAGTGCGACTGTACACTACAGAGCGCGTGCTTTTGTGACGCCACCTGTACCTGCACGCTTGACGTCTGTAAGGATACAGAACACTGATCGCGTCTCTTTCTTACCTTTTTGGATATGTCGGGCCGCGGGTACGCGCGACACGTCCAAGCCATTATCATACAGCGGTGGCTTGCGGAGTGGGTGACGCAGATTGGGCCTTGGATGCAGATCGCATGCATTCCGGCACCGGAGTACTACTCCTCCTCATCCAGTCCCCACGACTTTACAAGTTCCTTCTGGAATGTGCCTGCCTGCTTTTCGTTCAGGGCAAAACCACAGTTCTTGTGGGTGGGCACGACGATCATGCCGTCCAGCTTGAACTCCACTTCGTACATATGCACCTTGGCGCATTCGCACATTGTGGAATGGGCCGAGCCCCTCGCTATATTTGCCTATGGGTAGCAAGACAGCGTTTCATAATTCGTGACCTAACGCGACTTGGACAGCCCGGCCACCATGCGGATCCCAGACCGCGCGGGGCGGC
>JAGWAW010000187.1 GCA_021296165.1 Nitrosopumilaceae archaeon
CCACCCGCCGGAGCGGACGGGCGACTGGGTGACTATATAAAAAAAACTGTGCCGAGTATTGTCTTGTATTATTGCCCTGAGTGACAAGTTATGCGGAATAGAGCCGTCGTAGTAGCGCTAGTGGTTGCCGCCGCTATTGCGATGTCCGCGCCGCAGGCCGCACACGCGGCCGGCGTAATAGAGGGATTTACAATAGGCGAGGTACTGGACGAGTCTTGGGGCTGGTTCATCGTAGTAGGCCTGGGGGCCGTCTTCGCGATTGTGATCACGATGGAGACCAAGATAGAGGAGAGGTACTTGGGAGTGTCGCAGACCTCCGAATGGTTCAACACGGCCGGCCGGGTGATAAAGACAGGCCTGACCGCCGCGGCCATCGTATCGGCCTGGACTTGGGCGGCCACGCTGCTCCAGTCGTCCACCGTGGCATACCAGTACGGCATAAGCGGACCATTCTGGTATGCGGCCGGCGCCTCCATCCAGGTTCTACTCTTCGGCATACTGGCCATAGAGCTGAAGCGCAAGGCGCCCAACGCTCACACGTTCCTTGAGATCATCCGGGCCCGCTACGGGGAGGCGTCGCACCGGGTCTTTCTTGTGTTTGCACTCATGACCAACATGATAGTCACGGCGATGCTGCTCTTGGGCGGGGCCGCCGTAGTGAACGGACTGACCGGCATGGACATCTCGCTGGCGGCGTTCCTCATACCCATCGGCGTCATGATATACACCTTGGTGGGGGGACTGAAGGCCACGTTCGTGGCAGACTATATGCACACCATAATCATCTTCATTGTGATCTTAACATTTGTGGCCACGGTCTACTTCATCAGCCCCGTCACCGGGGGTATTGATGGCATGTTCGAGAAGCTGAGCGCGGCGGCGGCACTAAACCCGGTGGAGGGCAACGCGGCGGGCGCCTACCTTACCATGGCCTCGCTGGGCGGGCTCATATTCGGCATAATCAACATCGTGGGCAACTTCGGCACGGTCTTTGTTGACCAAGCCTACTGGCAGCGGGCCATCGCCGCCCAGCCCCAGTCCACCGTAAAGGGCTTCCTTCTGGGCGGAGCCTGCTGGTTTGCAATTCCGTTTACGCTGGCCACTACCATGGGCCTGACGGCTGTCGCCTTGGAGGTGGATCTGACCCCTGAGCAGGTGCAGCTGGGCCTTACGGTTCCGGCCGCCGCCTCGGTCCTTATGGGCGAGGTGGGGGCGGTGCTCGTGCTCACCATGCTGTTCATGGCCGTGACCTCGGCGGGATCCGCCGAACTCATCGCGGTGTCGTCGCTGATCACGTACGACGTCTATAGGACGTATCGGAATCCGGATGCGACCGGCAAGCAGCTGCTCAAGGTCTCCAGATACACCATAGTGGGCTTTGGAATAGGGATGGGTGGCCTGGCGGTCATACTGCTCGCCATGGGGCTCAGCCTGGGATTCGTGTACTTGGCCATGGGCGTGCTTATCGGCTCGGCGGTGATACCAATAGCCCTCACCATAACCTGGAAGAGGACCGACAAGACCGCGGCGACGGCGGGCGCGATCATCGGACTGGTCGTTGCCCTGATAACGTGGACAGGCGTGGCCTCCACGTATGGCGAGGTCAGCCTGGCAACCTTGGGCGACAACTACTCAATGCTCTTTGGCAACATAGCCGGCATACTGACCGGCGGCGCGATCGCCGGATTCGGCAGTCTAATAAAGAAGACCAGCTTCGACTGGGCAGAGATGAAGGAACGCATCAAGCTAGTGGACATATCTGCCAAGGAGGTGGCCCAGCTGGAGGCCGACGAGGAGACTCTGCACAAGGCCTTCCGGTTCAGCCTCAAGGGAGGCGGCCTCATGACGCTCATACTGATAATCGGATGGCCTATGCCACTCTTCTTTGCCGACTACGTGTTCGACGTCGGCTTCTACTCGCTGTGGGTGGGGATCTCGGTAGTGTGGGTTAGCGCCGCCACCTTCTTCATAGTGGGGCTGCCCATAATAGAGGCCCGGCACGGCATAGCCAAGGTGGCCCGGGGCCACAAAGCGAGCGTTCCTGAAGGGGAGGGATAGTTGGCCCACTGCAGCGGTTGCGGCTGCACGCTGAGCTGGAAAAAGTACAAGTTCCAGCGTATGTGGCGCATACCCG
>JAGWAW010000188.1:0-1669 GCA_021296165.1 Nitrosopumilaceae archaeon
GCGCGTCCGCGATCAAAGTACTTTTCGGTTCCCGATCCGGCCCGCCCTGCCCCCGCCGCATGACTGGGCGTACCCGGCGCCAAGCGGCACGAGGGGTCGGGGTTGGGGGCCTGGCCCCCATGAAGCATTAAGATCATTACGAACTTACTCATTCCGGTATAACATGCATGCCGAGCTGGTACGGGGTATGGGGCGCGTATTTTTTGCGCGGCTGATCCCTCAAAATCACCTAAACACGTTCTCCCGCATTGCAACCGCCGGTTATGAAGACTGCGCTGTTTCTGGGCGCGGGCGCGTCGCATTTCGTTGGGTGTCCAACGACCAAGGAACTCAGGGAGCTAACGCTGGCCAACATACGCAAGAGGCTTGGAGATCCTATCGACGGCGACGAGTCCGACAGCCTAAAATTCCTTGAACGCATTATCCAAGACGAACGGCTGGACGACATTGAGAAGGTGTACTCGTGCGTAGACCGCATACTGCATTCCTCCAACACGTACAGCAATGCGGTGTTGGACAATGTGACGTATAACGACGGTGGCATCAGCATGAAGTTCCACGAAATACTGTTTACACTCGAAACTCTAAAGCGCATCATACGCGAAACCATGCTGGACAGGTTTACCGTTCTCAGAGGTGGTGAAATGGCCATAGAGAAGTGGTACGGCGGCCTGTTTGATGTGGTTGGCGACGCATCCGGCAGTGTCGACATCATAACCACCAATTACGACAACATCATTGAGACGTACTGCGACCACGCGGACATGCAACTGGCCGACGGGTTCGTTCCGTCCAGAAACGGCGACCACCGCATATGGAATGACTCGTGGGATGTTGCAGACGGTGGCGTGCGCTTGGTCAAGCTGCACGGCTCGGCGGCATGGTAGAGGGATGGGGACGGAATAGTCGAGATGCGGTGGCCCGGGTCGCGCATGGAAAGCGAGGACATTCTGGTTGCGCCGACGCTCGAAGCAAAGGACTACGGCGACGAGCCGTTCCCGCAGCTGTTCAAACAGTGTGACGCCATACTGTCGCGCACTGACGTGCTGGTCGCCATCGGGTACTCGTTCCGGGACATGTGATAAACGCAAAGATCATTGACTTCATAGGCCGCGGGATGTCGATGCTGGTGGTGTCGCCCGACGCCAAACGCGACGTGTGGATGAACCTCAAACCTGCGGCCCGTCTAACCGAGGACGACAGGTCCCGTATAGATACCAAGCAAAAGATATTCGGGCCCGAAACGGCTGACGGTGTACGCATGTATTTGAAGAATGTCCTGGGCGGTTCCTCCCGCAAAGACGGGTGATTGATCCAAATGCCTCAAATCTGGCCCAAAAAGCCGATCCAGACAGGTGTACGACGGCCATTCAGCGGCGTTTTGGAACAACATGCGGCAAGGTCCATCGCCATGATGGAATGGCTTTCCCTGCCCCGTATGTCCTGCCGCTTCTCGTCGGCGCCCAGCCGTTCCCCCAGGCCCGGCGGCCGTATGGTGTTTTAGTGTACCCCTCCACCATTCCCGCATAGTGCCCCAGCCACCTGGTGACCGTATCCACGTGTACGGTGACGCCCAGGTGCCCGGGAATGACCTGTATGTTGGCCGGGGACATTCCGGCGCCGTTCAGCAGGAGGGCCAGCGCGATGTGCACGGGCGATACGTGGCGGC
>JAGWAW010000188.1:2008-4123 GCA_021296165.1 Nitrosopumilaceae archaeon
CCTGCGTCCGCGGCGCGTGATGGCCTGCTCTGGTACCCTGCCATTCCGTGGCTTTCTGGGTGCCCTGCCCTTCTGTTTCTTGCGCGCCATGCCTGCCATGATCCGATGTACTGTTTAAGATCCTAGACGCACTTTTCCTACCCATCACCCGACATATTGCGGGAGGAACCGGTTACGGTGGGGGATATATGGCCCCGTGCCTGATGCGCAGGACTCCGATGGAGCCCAGCGCCGCCACAGTCAGGCCGATCGTGATGAGTTCGTGAGTTGAGGTCAGTATGGCCTTTGCGTCGGTAGTCGCGCCGGTGATTCTGCTGGCCAGGCTTTCGCCAGCGCCGCCGCTGCCGTCGGCCGGCCGTTCTTTGCAGACGTCTGTGCCCTCCTGACAGAGGTATACGACGCCGCCGATCTCCCTGACGTCATTGTATGCGGCTTCGGTGTCGGCGTTGAACATAATCGTACCCAACCACGCGATTAGGGCCCCAATGATTAGCGCATACATTACCTTCTTGGCCCCCTCCAGTACCTTGTCGTCGTCCACGTCCTTGTTGGTGTGTCGCCTTAGCATGTAAGATGCCTTAAGGGGGTGGTTTAAGCATTAGTAGGGGTGGGGATCGTTTGGCGGCATGCCCTGCCTGAGCATGCAGCCCGGCCGGATACGCTTTAACGCGCGAACCAAGCACACCTATATCCCGTGGGCGAGTGTTGGTACTGGCTACAAGGAGGTCGAGTATGCCCCGATTACGCGGGAACCCCAACGTCCACAACTCATGCTTTGATGAGAAGAATCGTCGGGAGGCCGACGGCCAGTGCGTCTTCTGCGGCGAGGCGTTGGGCGAGAAGGAGCGCGCGGCGACATCGCGCACGGGGGATCCGGGAACGGTAAGTCTACTCCGGGTATGGCTAGCCGCCCGGCCGGGAACACATGTCGTAGTAGAACCAACCGTGAACGGCCGCCCACGTGATGGTCGCGGCCCCGGACGTCCCGCAGAACTGATGGTAGAACTCGGCCAGGCCGGCGCGCCACAGGTGTTCGCCGACGCTCATCGTATAGTCGTTGCCTTCGCACCAGACCACCCCGAGGTGGCGGCCGTACCGGTCGAACGGTGTGATGTCGTCCCCATCATAGTAGGCGGCCGACCCTGCCGGGCACAGCTGTTCGACCTCGGCGGCGGCCTCGGCAAAGCCCGGCTCGCCGCGCTCCGGCGTGTCCACCAGGCTGAGCCGGTAGCGCTTCCCGGATATGTCGATGGTATCCCCGTCCACCACTCCGGTGACGGTCCCCGCCGTGACGCCGGCGGGCAGTGTCGAGACATCCGGCCGGGGCGGCGGTTCCGCCGGGGCCCCTGCTGTCGGCTCGGCCGTCTGCCCGACGGACGGGAGGAACAGCGCGAGAGCGGCCGCAATGACGGCCACCAGCGCAACCGGCGCCAACACCACCGCCAGCTTTAATCGGTCCACTGGATTGGGCGGCCGCGGAGACATTTATGGGTTATCGGGGCGCCGGAGCCGCAGATTCTCACCGGCACCGCAGGCAGACATCTGCCGGACCGCTGTTCAGCTGGTCCATGTCGCCGGCCGACGGGTCGGCGCACCGTAGGGTCTCGCCACACTGCGAGCAGTCGATAGTGTCGGTCCCCCGCACGCCGGAGCACCACCCGCAAAGCGCCGGACCACCCTCGGCGTCGCGTCGGCACAACAGCCCGCACCTGTCACACGCGGCCATATGCCCCATGATACCAATATGCCAATCCTGCCGTTTAACCTGGGAATTATAGCGCTGAGTAGGCACGCGTAACATACGCATAGTAGAGGCAAGTAGGATCCGGCAACTCATGATCTAAAATTATTGTAATAATGACCTAATGTTCATCAAAACATGGCGGGGGAGGGCTCACGGCCAGGGCGCCGCCTGACCGCACTCGGACGTGCGACCTACAGGGTGCGGCGGACTGCAGCGTGCCCGGCCGGAGTCGTTTGGTGCGGGGCTGCACGGTATCGTGCGGGGCCGGCCTCGCGGTATGGTGGTGCGGCGACCGCTCCCGTATCAGGCCATCGGCAGGCCGGATATCCGGACGGGCTGCACCTCGCCGGACTCGACCAGCCGTATGATGG
>JAGWAW010000031.1 GCA_021296165.1 Nitrosopumilaceae archaeon
GGCTGTACGGTAGTTTTGAAGCATTAATAGCTAGTTTAGATCAGATCCTGATCACGAACTTACTCATTCCGGTATACCTGCCGCGTTCCGCGCAGCGAGTAGACGTAGTCTCTGTCCTCAAACTGTGTTTTGGGGCTCCATCCCAACTCAGACTCTGTCCAGGCGCGGATATGCGGGTCGCGCTCTATGCTCCGGATGTCTTCCCACCATGGATTCTGGTCAAGTATTTTGGAACTGTACATGTTTGTTTAATGTCATTCTCAACTATAAAGATATGTGCGTTTGACTGCCCACTTGGTTATAAATGACTGAGAGACTAGCTGCCCAATTATTTATAAAAAACTGGTAGACCAATTGCCCATTTGTATATAAATGACCGGCGGATTGGCTGTCCGGCCTGCCGCAGACAGCCGGCATGCAGGGGGGTCTTGGCGCCCCTATCTTATCGAGATGCGGATCTTTTGCCCGTCGATGTCCTCCTCCCTGAAGGACTCGTCCGGATCGCCGGATTCGGTAAACGACACGAGCCGGACCCTCACCAGGCCCGCCAAGTCAAACTGGCCGGACTCCACCAGCTCTTGGGCCTTGCCGTCCATCCCAAGCACGGTGGCCGTGTCCAGGATGTCGGTGGGGTTGTGCCCCCTCTCGCGGCGCAGGTTCTGCAGGCGCCGCGCCACATCCCGGAGGAACCACACTGCCCTGGTGTGCTCGTCGCTGGCGGTGGAGACGAACACCGTATACCCGTCCCGGGACGCGGCCTGGTACCCGTCGGCGGGCTCGTACCCTATCGTAAAGTCGTCCCTCTGCAGGGTGATACTGGTGCCATCCACATCAAGGGTGCAGGAGCCGTCCCTCAGTGACTCTATGATGTGGTGGGGGTCTGAGTCGCTCAACGCCTTCAGCAGGCCACCCATCATCCCCTTTACGCGCGGTCCCAGCCGCCCCCTGTCAGGGCTTATGGATGGTACGACGGGCATGCCCAGGCCATACAGCTCGACGTACTGCTCCAGCCCCGAATCTTGGGTGCCGGTAACCGCCGGGTGCAGCGTCTCTACATTCATCTGTAGCCGGAGGGTCTCCCAGAACCTGTCGACGCCCTCCTTTCCCGGCGGTACCACCACGTGTGCCTCCTTGAGGGGCCACCTCCGCTTCAGTCTGGCCTTGGCCCTGGCAGCGGCGGCCACCGAGAGCAGTATGCGGGTCGAGTCGAAGGCATCCTCGATGTCGGGGCGCACCAGGGCGCCATCGGGACGGGGCCACTCCTCCAGAAGCACCGACTCCTTGTCGCCGAACGCGGCGCCGTACAGGTACTCGCTGGTGAACGGGCAGAACGGGTGTATCATTATGTCCAGCGTCCTGAGCGCCTCGGAGAGGACCGCGTATATGGCGTGCCGCCGCTCCCTTTTGGATTGGTCGTCCTCCCAGAGCTCGCCGCGGACGCTCTGCACGTACGACTGGCTCAGGGAGTTTATCAGGAAGTCGTCGATGGCCCTGGCCGCCTCGTGAAAGCGGCACTCTTCTATCTTCTCGGTTACGGTGCGCACCACCCCCTGCAGCTTGGAGAGCAGCCATACGTCGGGCAGCTCCAGAAGCGACGACTCGGCGGCCCACCCTATGTGGCGGGTCCGGTCATACCCGTCGTACCCGCTGTTCTGCAGATAGTACAGGTGCAGGTTGTACAGCGTGCTGAGTATCTGGTAGGGCCGTGAGGTCATCTCCCGGACGTCAAAGCTGAGCGGCTCGACGGGGCTGGCCTTCCACATGAAGTAGAGCCGCACCAGATCCGCGGGGTGCTTCTCCAGCAGATCCTTGGCGTCTATGACGTTGCCCAGGCTCTTGCTCATCTTGCCGCCCTTCTCGTCCAGCACGTGCCCCTGGAAGAGGAACGCCCTGTAGGGCGGGACGGCATCCCCGCTCAGTATGACGTTCTCCACCAGCAGCGTGTATGCCCATCCGCGCGTCTGGTCTATCCCCTCCGTGAAGAAGGGGGCGGGTATGGTGGAGCGGTATGTCTCGTCTGTCTGGGACGCAAACGGGGCGGCGCCGCTGTTGTGCCAGGTGTCCAGCACGTACTGCTCCCGGCGCGTGTTGTGGCCGCCGCACTCCCTACACCTTACGCTGATGCGGTCTATCCACGGCCTGTGGAGCTCGAACTGCGGCCCGTCGGGAAGGGTTAGGGCGGAGCTCACTATCTCCTCCCTGGAGTGGCACCAGGTCCTGGCGTGGCAGTCGGCGCACTCCCACACCGGCAGCGGGCACCCCCAGTACCTCTCCCGGGATATGCACCAAGGGTGCAGCTCTCCGACTATTCCCAGGAACCTGTTCTTGGGGGCGTCAAAAAAGTACTCGACGCTCTCGGCGGCCCGCACTGTACGCGATCCCAGCCCGTCCAGCATATAGAACCAGCCCCTGCGAGCCAGCCACACTATGGGGTGCTTGGATCTCCAGCAGAGCGGGTACTTGTGCCTGATGTGGCCTATCTTCACCAGGGCCCCGGCGGCCCGCAGATCCTCCACTATGACAGAATCCGCGTCCCTGACGAACATGCCCGCATACTTGCCGGCCGGCTCCGTGAAGCGGACCTGCTCGTCTATGGGGCAGAAGACCCGGATGCCTCGGCGCTTGGCTATGGCTATGTCCTCCTCGCCGTTGGCCGGGGCCAGGTGCACCAGGCCGCTGCCGGCCGACGCATCCACAAAGCGCTCGGCGACGGCGGTGTGGTAGGTGTCGGCCAGCTCCTCCAGCCCCGGTATGTGCCCGGCCAGCGGATGAAAGTACCTCCGGCCCTCGAACTCGGAGCCCTTGGCGGTGCGGAGCGTACGGTATTCAGACACGTTTGCCTCCTTCATGAACTCCTCCAGCCTCGTTGTGCCCACTACCCAAGTCTCGTCCCCCACCCGGACGTATGCGTACTCCTCGTCCGGATGCAGCCCCACCATGGCGTCGGTCACCAGTGTGAACGGCATGGTGGTCCATACCACCAGATACGCGTCCTCGTCCCGCAGCCTCACCTTGTAGTACAGGGAGGGATCCCGCACCGTCTCGTACCCCTGGTTGACCTCCGCGTGGCTAAGGGATGTTTGGCAGCCGGGGCAGTACCCTATTACGGTATAGTCGTCCCGCAGGATGCCCTCCTCCCGAGCCCTCTTGAGCACCTGCCACTCCCGCTCTATGTACTGGTCCTTGTAGGTCCAGTAGGATTTGGAGTGGTCCATGGACATGCCCATCAGGCGGTCGGCCTCCTCCCACTCCAGGTTGAACCGCCGGACCACTCCCTTGCACGCGTCCACTAGCCTCTCGACCCCGACGCTCCCGGAGATCTGCTCCTTTCCGCCGGTGATGCCCAGCTCCTTCTCGGCCTGCAGCTCCACCGGCAGCCCCTGCGTGTCCCACCCGCCGTAGAACCGAACCTCCCTGCCGGTGAGCGTGGTGTACCTGTACCACAGGTCCTTGATGACCCTCCCCCGCAGGTGGCCGGCGTGGGGGCTGCCGTTCAGCGTGGGGGGGCCCTCCACGAAGGAGACCGCCGGGCGCCCGGATCCGCGTATGATATCCCGTATGCGGTCCGCGTCGACGCCCTTCCTGGCGCACCTCTCCACCTCGGCGGCGTCAAAGCGGGGGGGCATACCCATGGTGGGGTGGGCAGAAGGGTCGGGTTATAAATTGCGAACCGCGCCGGCCGACGCATTGCCCACGACTCATCACATCTTTTATACGGATCAGGCGTAGCGCCGGTGCATGGACATCCCGGGGGGGAGCAGGGCGCATGCGGGGGGTAGGGGGGTCGGACTGTGTACTGATGTGGGCCGTGTGCGGCCCAACAACGAGGACGCGATCATGGCGGTGGACGTATCGGCGGCCGCCGGCTCCGGGCGCGGGCGGTTCCTGCTGCTGATGGTGGCAGACGGCATGGGGGGATGCCCCCGGGGCGAAGAGGCCAGCAGGATCGCGCTGGACTCGGTGGCAGAGACCGTGGCATCGCGCCTATCTGACGGCGCGCGCATCGGGGACATAATGGCAGACGGCATCCGGAATGCGAACCGGGACATACTCGTGTATGCCCGGCGACATTCGGAGTCGGAGGGGATGGGGACGACACTGGTCTGCGCCCTGGTTGCAGGCGACAGGGTACACCTTGCCAGCGTGGGGGATTCCAGGGCATATGTGGTCGGCGGCCGGATACGCCAAGTCACGCGGGACCATACACACGCCCAGGATCTGGCGGACCGGGGACTAATAACCGCCGAAGAGTCCCGGAGCCATCCAGGAAGCTGCATCCTTACCAGGGCGGTGGGCATGCCCGGCGGGGCGGAGCCGGATATGGAGATGTTTGATCTGGGGGCCGACGAGTCGCTCCTGCTGTGCAGCGACGGTGTCACCGCGCACCTTGCCGACCATGAGATACTCGCCGCAGTATCTGGACGTGGCGCGCAGGATGCCTGCCGGAGGGTGGTGGATATCGCGAACGGGCGCGGCGGGAGGGACAACGTCTCGCTGGTTATGCTCTCTGCAGTGTGCGGCGCCGGCCCGTGGTAGGGGCCGCGACCGACCTGAAGCATCGGGAGTCCACACACCGGTGCGAGACGGCCAGGTACGCGTCTAGTCCCAGTATGCGCATCTGATGGCTTTGGAGTGTTTGATACGATTTACACGGTTTGAGCATGATATGGCAAGATAATCTCTACATGTCTGTAAAAAATGTCAGACCAGTGCCGTAAAAGCGCTTTTTGTGCGTTTTCTGGTATAACGCTGAGCCTAGACGCATACATGGCTGGGCGGTAAGGGTAATATTGTACGAGCAAGCGGACCTACATGTGATTACAGTTCTGGCCGGCGGCACCGGCTCTGTCAAGCTTGTGAGGGGATTGGCCGCCCGCGAGTCTGACGTTCGCGTCATATCCAACGTGGGCGACAACTACTGGCTGTACGGGCTGTACATCTGTCCGGATATAGACACCATCGTATACGGCCTGGCCGACCTGCTGGACCCGGACCGTGGGTGGGGCGTCAAGAAGGACACCTTCAACTTTCTGCGGCAGATGGAGATGTTCAGGGAGGAGACGTGGTTTCGCATAGGCGACCGCGACGTGGCCACCCACCTGATGCGCACAAACATGCTCAAGAACGGGGAGAACCTGAGCAACATCACAAAGTGGATGTGCGAAAAGTTCGCCGTCGGCGCCAGCGTGATACCGGTCACCGACAACAGCGTCGAGACCCGAATAATCACCAAGGAGGGCGAGCTGCACCTGCAAGAGTACTGGGTTAAGCACCGGGGGCGGGACCCGGTGGAGGGCATACAGTATATCGGCGCAGAGAAGGCCAGGCCCAACCCCGAGGCCATCAACGCCATACAGGATGCCGAGACCGTGATAATAGCGCCGGGAAACCCGCTCACGTCCATCGGCCCCATGCTTCAGATAAAGGGGATCAAAAAGGAACTGTCGCGCAGGAAGAAGAACGTGGTGGCCGTGAGTCCGTTCATAGGGAACGAGGCGGTCACCGGCCCCGCCTCCAAGTACATGCAGGCGGCTGGAATGGAGTCCAATGCGTACGGTTTGGCAAAGATGTACTCGGACGTGTGCTCCACCATGGTACTGGACCACAAGGACAGGGCCTTGGCAAAAAAGATGCGGATACTTGAGTACCGGGTACTGGAGACGAAGATAGTCATGCCCAACAAGCAGGCAGAAGAGACGCTGGCCGCGTTCATCATAAAGAACGCCAAGACGATTTGAGAGTCTCCGTTATAATACCGGTAAAGACCTACTCTAGGGCAAAGACGCGCCTCGACGTTCCGCCCCGTGTCCGGGAGGAGATCTGCCATGTCATGCTACGGGAGGTGCTGCGCACCCTGGCCGAATCGCCGCTGGTGTATGAGACGGTCCTGGTGACGCGCGAGGACAGGGCCCGGTCGCTGGGCGAGGAGATGGGGGCCACCATGCTGCGCGATGTCGAGGCGGGGGTGAATGAGGCCGTGGCGCTGGCCGACGCGTACCTGGCCGGCAAGGGGGCGGCCATGTCCCTCGTAATACCGCAGGACATTCCGCTCATACGGGATGCGGACATTCGGTTTCTGCTCAAGTTTTTCACGCCGCCCACGTGTGTTCTGGTGGTGCCCTCCCGGCGTCTGGATGGCACCAACGCCCTCCTGCGGTGTCCCCCAGACATCATGGGGACGCACTACGACGACGACAGCTATCGCAGCCACATGAGGATGGCCCGCCAGGCCACGCCCAACCCGGCTCTGGTACACGTACCCAGGATGATGAGGGACGTGGACACCGTCGAGGATCTGGGCCACATACTGCGTGACGACACAAAGCCGGAACTGGGACTCTGCATCAGTCGGCTGCTGGACTCTGGCGGGGTGCCAGGCGCCCCATGATCATGGCCGACACACCTATGGCGCCGGCCGCCAGCAGTATCATCTGGACCGTGCCAAAGAATGGCTGCGCAAAGGCCTCTGCGATATCCCACTCCCCCAGGTGTGCCACAAAGCTGCCGTACGAGTACAGGAAATAGTTGGACGCCCAGTGTATGAGTATGGCGCAGGCCAGGCCGTACCTGCAGTATGCGTATCCAAGTATTATGCCGGCCGCGGTGGCTTGGGCGACCTTGCCCGCCCCCCACGCCTCGTCCGAGACTACGTGGGCCGCCCCGAATACTATGCCTGTGGCAAGTATCACGACAAACATCTTTTTGGCGTCGTATATGTGCAGGTGCCGGGAGGGGTGCCACAGACACTTGGCCAGGAACGCCGGCGATGTCCTGTGGGTATACAGGGCAAAGACCGGCAGACCCACCAGCGCCACCCTAAAGAGTATCTCCTCGGTGATGGGAGCCAGCGTAATGAGGTGGAACTGCACCAGCTCGTTGCCGACGTCAGGCGGGGTCATGGCCAGGCCGACACGCCCCTGGACCGCCTCTATGATGCCAGATACGAGTACCAAAACGGAGAACCACACTATGCTGTGCACCATGTAGTTGGAGCCGCCCCCCCTGCCCCATACCATGTCCTTCATGGAGGTGGTAACATCCCTGTCTGGGCCCATGACCGCCACCGCGAATACCATTAGGTATACCGTCCAAGCGGCCATGAACACGTCCCCCATCTCGATATAGGGCGGGAAGGACTCGTACTGGCCCACGCCGAATATAGACATCTCCGAGGCGGGGATCTGGTGCGTTATCTGCTCCCCGATGTCTGTCTCAAAGACTACGTATGCTCCCAGCGGAAAGGAGACCAGCATCATGCCGAATATTATGGAGACGAGCGCCGAGAGGGGTATGCCCAGTGCGGAATGGTATGCGACCAATTCTAGTGCAGCTCTATGCTTCCTTCCGGGAAGCCCAGATCCACCAGTGTTTCCTTTATGGTCTCCCGGTGATCCCCCTGCAGGAATATGTAGCCGTCTTTTGCGGTGCCGCCGCAGGCGTACTTGCTCTTCAGTCCCTTGGCAACGTTTTCGACGTCGTTGGTCTTGGGGTCTATGCCCTCTATCATGGTTCCCTTCTTCTTGAACCGGCGGGTCTCCAGCCGTATGATTATCTTGACTCCGTCCCGGGCTAGCTCGCCGCAGGCGCACAGGTCCTCGGGTAAGCCACACATATTACAGATAACCGCCATTGGGTAAATTCGAGTAGTAGGTTCACGTTATTAAGCCTTGTTGAGGGGGTTCGCTCATGTGCGCGTGTGCGCCAGCTTGCCGATGAGGCCTGCGATGGAGCCCTGTACGGCGGCAGGCGATGCAGATCATTTACAAGATGTGGCATGTCCGGATATGAATCTCTTTTAGCAGGCGCCCGCGGTCAGGGGCTGGAACTGCCCGTATGGTTCGGCCTGTGTGCGATCTCGTACTACTACCTTCTGGCCGAACAATCTTTTAAGCGGCGCCGTGGGATATGTATGCCGTGCTGTACCACTTTGAGCTGCAGATGGCTGGCGTCATACTGCTCAGCGCCATGCTAGCCGGGGGGATAGCGATGTGGTGCAGGCGCCGCCGCGAGGCCGCCCTATCGGAGGGCGACATCCCTGACAGTGTCGAGGACCCCTGACACCATCTGGCGCAGCTCATCCTCCCCGATGGCCAGCGGAGGGACCACCAGGATTGTGCTGCCTAGCGTCCGGAGATACACGCCGTTTTTCCTGCCTATGTGGTACAGTATGTGGTTGGCCGAGTGGCCGGCCGGCGGTTCCCAGTCCAACCGAATGCCCGCCAGCATGGCCTCGTGCCGCACCTCCGCTACTATGTCCATGTCCTCGGCGGCCCGCACCAGCCCGCCGAACTCTCCGGATATGCGGCGCACGTGCTCCAGAAGGCTCCGCTCCCTATACATCTCCATGTTCCGGCATGCCACCGCCGCCGCCAGCGGGTTGCCCGTGTACGTGTGGCCGTGGAAGAGGTGCAGGTTCTCGCCATGCCTGCCCAAGAATGCCTCCCGTACCCGCCCGGTGGCCAGGGTTGCGGCCATTGGCAGGTACCCGCCGGTAAGCATCTTGCTGTACGACACTATGTCCGGCTCGGCCCCCTGCCGGGAGTACTCCGCCATGGCCCCCAGCCTTCCCAGGCCGGTGGCCACCTCGTCGAATATGACCAGCACGCCGTTCCTGCGGCACAGGTCGGCCATGTCGCGCTGGAACCGGGGCGGGTATATCCGGGCGCCGCCGGCCACCTGCGCCCCGCTCTCCATGGCCATGGCCGCCAGCGTCTCGTCGTTCTCCAGTATGGGGGCGGCCTCGTCCAGGCATGCGTCCCACTCCTCGGACCCGTCCCCGGGCCGGGGAATGCGCAGCCGCACGCCCTGGGGGATCATACCCTCGTACCTGCCAAAGAAGCCCGCCGAGTACCCCGCCGCCATGGCGCCCAGCGTGTCGCCGTGGTATCCCCCCTCCAGTCCGGCTATGCGTACCTTGTCGGCGGCGCCTTGGTTGTCCCAGTACTGGACGGCCATCTTGAAGGCCGCCTCCATGGCTGTGGAGCCGTTGTCCGAGTAGAAGACGCCGTCCATCTCAGGACACATCCTGAGCAGGTGCTCTGCCAGCCTCTCTGCGGAGGGGTGCGTCAGATTGAAGAGCGGCGCGTGCTGGAGATTCTCGGCCTGCCTGGCCAGCGCCGAGACCAGCTCCGGTTCGGAGTGGCCCCACACGTTGCACCACATGGATGCCACGGCGTCCAGCATTCTGTGGCCGTCCGAGTCCACCAGCCACATGCCTTCGCCCCGCACTATAGTGCCGAACTCACCCCACTCGGCCATCTGCGTGTTGGGGTGCCAGACCCCGGTCATGGCACCATTCCTAGGCGGTCGTGGCGGTGCGCCTCGGCAAACCGGATCAGCCGCGTCACCATCCGGGGGAAGGTAGCATTCTTGCCGGATATGGTGTAGTGGAATGGTCCGGCGCAGTCCTGCGTCAGGATCCAGATGTTCTCCCGCACCGGCTGCACCGTTCCGGTACGGCGCAGGCGCTCGGCTGTCTGGCCGCAGTCGCAGCAGACCTGTATGACCAAGACCGACCCGGGGTCCTTCTCCAACTCCCGCGTTCCGGGTATCGCTATGTCCAGCTCAACGCCGCCGCATACGGCCTTCCTCCGGCTGGGCGTGCCGGACTTGGTGAGTATGTAATGCAGCACGCCGGTGGCCAGCGTCTCCAGGGTGGCGTCGCGGGTCTCCGCACACTCTACCATGCCGGCACACTTCGAGACGGCCTCCAGGGCGATCTGGTCATACCGGCCCCCGGCGGCCATCGCGGCGAACCGCTCCGACTCCAGCAGGGCGAAGAGGGCGTCCTTTACCGGGTTGCCGCTCATGGGTTGTAGACGTAACTCCTCTCGCCGTTGGTCTTGTCCACGTCCGAGAGCACGAATCCTTCGGCACCCGGCAGTATGGCCTCACTTACGGGCATCTGGCCCCGGTGCAGCATCTCGTACTCCTCCAGGGTGAGCTTTCTGCGTTTTTCTATGTCGGACTGGAAGTGCATGTTTTTGAGCACCTCTTTGTACCTGTCCAGTATGACGCCGCTGAAGACCATGGCACTGCTTCCACTGCCGTATGAGCCAAAGCCCACACGTTTGCCGGCCAGGTCTATGCCCTTGCGGTGCTCGTACTCCAGACTGCTTCGGAATCCCAGATACAGCGAGGCCGTGTACAGGTTGCCGATCATTCTGGATGCTACCAGGGAGCTGGCCAGCTTCTTTTCATAGATGTCCACAAACTCGGGAGTCTCCATCAGGCGGTGGTTGAAGGCGCCGTCCTTCTTGATAAAGTCGGGATCCTTCAGCATGGCCTCGATGGTCCCTGGTGCATCGTCGGGCAGGGGCTCTTCCATGCCCATCCTCTCGACTATTCCCCGCCATCTGGGGAGCTGGCGCCACTCGTGCCGCACCAGATACGCCAGCGCCTTGCGGCCCATGGCGCTGTACGGCAGGTGCATGTTCAGGTAGTCTATGTGGTCCAGTATGGTCTCGTCGGATCTCAGCTTGATCAGCCCCGTGGACAGGACCTTCTCCTTGTACAGCTCCAGGGCCTTGCGCACTTGTATCAGGTACAGTATGTTGGAGTACTGCCCGTGCACGATGGGCGTGTCCTTTCCAAAGGGCCGGTAAAAGTCGTACTCGTCCCGGATGGAGGTGGCCGTCACCCGGGGGTCGAATGACAGTAGCCTGGGGGTGTCGTTGAGTAGCATGGCCACCGCCCCGGCCCCCTGCGTCATCTCACCGCTGGATCCCAGTTCGTACTTTGCTATGTCCGAGACCACGACCAGGGCGTAGCTGCCGTCCGCCTCCCCGGCCCTGATCCAGTTGACGTTGTCGTACAGGGCGTACGAACCGCTCACGCAGGCGAACTTCGTCTCCACCCCGCCGCAGTGGGCGAAGGTGCCGTCGCCGTATATCTGCTCCAGCATGCCTATTATGTACGCGTTCATGGCCTTGGACTCGTCAAACGAGGACTCGGTGGATATGTAGAGCCTGCCCACGTCTCCGGGGGAGATGTCGTTGCGCTTCATTATCTTGAGGGCCGCGTTGGCCGCCAGGCAGGCGGGATCCTGGTTGTTGTCCACCATGGCCATCTGGTATATGCCGAGGCCCTTCTGAAGCTTGTCTATGTCCACGTCCCGCGCCTTGGCAAAGTCGTTGGTGTCCACGTACAGTTCCGGTACGTATATCGCGATATCGTCTATGCCCGCTGCCATCGACTATTCCTCCTGCAATCCATATATGGTTTTTATGGTGCTCCGGGGGGATTATTGCGATGAGTACACCGCCCTGCTCGTGTGCGGGCCGGCGCGGGTTGGTCCGCGAACCGGCTACCGGGCGGTCTGGATGAGAGACTGCCCATCGGTGTGGGGAATGGCCAGGCCGGAAGGTGGCCGTCCCAGATGGCGGGCAACCCAGCAGGTCGCAGGGTTCGAGGCGTCGGCGGGAGGGCAGGGGCAACGCCGACTGCCGGCACCAGGCCGGTTGGCTCACTGGGGTGGATGGGCCTTGTCCAAAAATCTGCGACAAAAAGAGCATAAACCGGACAGCACCCGTCTGTCAAGACCCAACCCTTGTTCAA
>JAGWAW010000032.1:0-2296 GCA_021296165.1 Nitrosopumilaceae archaeon
CTGCCATGATCCGAAGTACTGTTTAAGATCCTAGACGCACTTTTCCTACCCATCACCCGGCATTGCGGGAGGAACCGCTCCCCCTTGCCTTTTTAACCTGCGCCCGCGCCGGGAGCGTGTTGAGGCTCTTTGGCGGGGATCCACAAAGAAAGAGAAACGTCCGGATGGTCAAGGAGATACGCCGGATGGTCAAGGACAAGAGGTACGGCCCGGCGCTCAAGACCGGCGTGGAGTACCTCAGGAAGGTGCCCGAGAACCATGACGTGTTGTTCATCGTGGGCAGCATATACTACATGCAGGGGCGGTATACGGCGGCCCTCCCCTACTTTGAGAGGGCGCTCAGGATAGGCCGGTACGACACCGAGGTGCTGGCGCTCAAGGCCCAGTGCCACCGCCGCCTAGGCCAAAAGTCCAGGGCCGACGAGTGCTGGCGGGACATACTGGAGGTCGACCCCAAGAACGCCGAGGCCCGGGAGATGCTGGGTGTATAGCCCGCGCTACCGCACGTATAGCTCGCGCTACCGCACGTCCAGCCCCATGTCCAGGCACGGGGCCGAGTTGGTCATGTAACCCACCGACACGCAGTCTGCCCCGCTGCGGCCGTACTCGGCGATATTCTCCAGGGTGATGCCCCCCGAGGCCTCCAGATCCACGGCTCCCCGCAGCCCCCCAGCCTCCAGCGCCCGCACGGTCTCTTGTATCATATCCGGCGTAAAGTTGTCCAGCATTATGACCGGCGCCCCCAGCCGGGCGGCCCGGAGGGCGTCGGCGGGCGCGTCCACCTCCACCTCAAAGCGGCCGCCCCTCCGGACGGCCTCCCGCACCAGCCCGTCCAGGGATCCGGCCGCGGCTATGTGGTTGTCCTTGATCATTATCATGTCGCCCAGCCCCATGCGGTGCCGGAACCCACCGCCGGCCTCCACGGCCTCCTTGTCAAACTCCCTCAGGCCCGGGGCCGTCTTCCTAGTGGACAGGAGCCTGACGCCGGGGGGCAGCCGGGACGCCAGATCCCTGGACATGGTGGCTATCCCGCTCATCCTGGACAACAGGTTCAGCGCCGTCCTCTCCAGGGCCAGCACGTCGGCGGCCCTCCCGCGCACCCCCATCACGGCGCCGCCGGCCTCCACCACGTCCCCGTCGGGCACCACTATACTTGTGTCGCACTGGCGCATCCCGAATATTGCCGCCGCGTGGCGCGTGCCGGAGACGACCCCCCGCCGCCGGGCCACCACCTCGGCCCGTATACGCACATCCGGCAGCAGCTCGCCGGTGGGATCCCCCCCGGCCAGATCCTCGCGGACGAACCGCTCCAGGACGGAGGCGGCATCCATCCCGGTCAGGTCACCTTGAGGGCATACTTGCCCTCGCGGCTTATCCCCAGCGTCTGGGCGATCATGGACATCTCCGGCTTCAACACCAGCGCTATCCCCGTCCAGTCGGGGGTCAGGTCCGACGAGCGGCAGGCAGGACATACCTTGCCCGTAGTAACAAACTTGCACCGCCGGCAGGCCATCTCCCGGACCATCTACTTTGCACCTCCGGGCTCGGCGGCGCCCTCCGAGGACTTCTTTACCTCCTCGTCGACCCACTCGTCGGCTCCCAAGAATGGCTGCCTACAGGTTATGCCGATCTTGCCCGCCGAGGTGTTCTTGGCCAGCGAGACCGCCGTGATGCGGGACCGCAGCGTCGAGCCCACGCGCAGGGTGCGGCCGCTCTGGTTGGCCACTATGACGCCGGCCTTTACGTCGCTCTTGAGGTAGTCGTCCATCACCTGGGAGAGGTGCAGTAGGGCATCGGTGGGGCCTATCCGGACGAACGCCCCAAAGTCGGTTATGTCGACTATCTCGCCGGGGACTATCTCGTTCATCTTGGGGTACATGGTAAGGGCCTCAAACTCCACCCTGTGGAACGTGCCGCCGTCGCCGGAGACCATCTTGCCCATCTCGTCCACGCTGGCATCCAGTATCATGATGATGTAGCCCAAGTCCGGATTTATCATGAACTCGTACTTGTCCTTGAGGGTGTTTATGGCAGCCTTGCGGAGGGCCGTCCCAAAGAGGCTGGGCGGTATCCTCACCACGTCAACCATCGTGGTTATGTAATACAACTTTGAATCGCCCCCCGATTTTATTTTATGAATCTTTGGATTTCAGACGTTTCGGTCCCCCATGGTACAAATACCAAACATATGATGATTTTTACGGTATAAAAACCAAAAGTGGGTGCCAATGCTGCGCAGCAACCCTAGTGGGTGCCAATGCTGCGCAGCAACCCTAGTGGGTGCCAATGCTGCGCA
>JAGWAW010000032.1:2426-16368 GCA_021296165.1 Nitrosopumilaceae archaeon
ATGCTGCGCAGCAACCCTAGTGGGTGCCAATGCTGCGCAGCAACCCTAGTGGGTGCCAATGCTGCGCAGCAACCCTAGTCGGTGCGGCGGTATATCACCTTGAACTCCTCGGCGATCATGTACGAGAGGTTCAGCATGTGCGTGAGGTGGTTCATGGTGGTGCGCGGGAAGCCCAGCTGCCGCAGTATGGTGAGGGCCTTGATGGACGACTGGGGGTTCACCGGCTCCTCATTGCACCACACCCTGAACTGGTCGGTGACGTCCAGCGTAAAGTTCAGCACGAAGATCTCCCAGTCCGCCACTGGCCCCATCCCGGGCGGAAGCCTAGCGAATATTACGCGCGCCAACTCCCGGAACTCCTCGTGGCGATTTACCAGCAGTACTTCCAGCGCCCTGCCGGACTTGGGCCCGTCGTACCCCCACTTTGTGAGTATGTTCGTGCTGGACATAACATAACCACGTAATATGGGCTTAAAAAATAGTGCTGTAGGACTGACCTCGGCACCCATACAGCCAGCAGCGCGGCGCTGCGCGCATGGCGCGAGGCAGCAGACACCGGTTCCCGCACCCCGAGGTCTCTAATTATAAATAACACGCGGGGAGATTCGCCCTCATGGTTGCGCTGGACAAGGTGTTAGAGCAGCTTAGCACCGTAATAGACCCCGACCTGAAGAAAGACATCGTCTCCATGGGGATGATCAAGGATCTGGAGATGAACGGCGGGGACCTCAAGTTCACCCTGGAGCTCACCACGCCGGCGTGCCCCTTCAACGTGGAGATAGAGGACGACGTCCGGCGGGTCATCGGAGAGATAGATGAGATAGAGAACCTGGACATGAACGTGACCGCCAAGGTCATGGAGGGCCGCTCGCTGGACGAGGACACCGGAATGCAGACGGTCAAGAACATCATAGGCGTGGCCAGCGGAAAGGGCGGCGTTGGCAAGTCCACCGTGTCGCTGAACCTGGCGCTGGCCCTCGCCCAGAGCGGGGCAAAGGTGGGGTTGCTGGACGCGGACATCTACGGCCCCAGCATTCCGCTCATGCTGGGCATGAAGGACGGGTACATGGAGGTGGAGGACAACAAGCTGCAGCCGGCCACATCCAACGGAATAAGGGTGGTCTCCTTTGGGTTCTTCGCCGAGCAGTCCCACCAAGCGGCCATATACCGCGGCCCCATAATATCGGGCATACTGAAGCAGTTTCTGGTGGACACCAACTGGTCGGATCTGGACTATCTCATAGTGGACCTGCCCCCGGGCACCGGAGACATACCGCTCACCCTGGCCCAGACCATACCCATAACCGGCATTCTGGTGGTGACCACCCCCCAGGATGTCGCCAGCAATGTGGCCGTCAAGGCCATCGGCATGTTTGAAAAGCTCAACGTGCCCATCATAGGCGTGGTGGAGAACATGAGCTCGTTCATCTGCCCCGACTGCTCGTCGATACACCACGTGTTCGGGGAGGGCGGCGCCAAGAATATCGCAGAGCAGTTCAACCTGCCCTTTCTGGGCGAGATCCCCCTGAACTCCGGAATAATGTCAGGCTCGGATCGCGGCAGGCCGGTGATGATAACCAGTCCGGACTCGGCGGGCGCTGTGGCCTTCAGGTCGTCGGCCAAGAACATCGCCGCCCAGTGTAGCATACTGGCCGCCCGGCTGCGCGAGGAGCAGGACGGCGCCGCAGGGAACGCGGATCAGCCGTGAGGCTGCCCGAGAGGCACAGGCATCTGTTCCGGGAGCCGGTCGGGGACCTGATCCCCGAAGGGGAGACCGGTCAGGGGCGCATAGCGGAGATGGTGGCCGGCGCCCCGGCGGTGGTGACTGTGGGGGACCGCACCACCGAAAAGATGCTGGGATACGGCATACTGCCCGACATACAGATAGTCGACGGCGTGGAGAGGAGGGCCCGCCGGGCGGCGCCGGGCGGCGCCGTCGAGACCATAACCTGCTCCAACCCCCCGGCGCACATAACCGCGGAGGCCGTGTCAGCCGTCGCATCAGCGTACGAGGCGGGCCGGCCCATGCGCATACTGGTGTCCGGCGAGGAGGATCTGCTGCTGGTGCCCGCCCTGGCGCGCGCCCCGGCAGGGGCAATACTGATGTACGGCCAGCCGGGAGAGGGACTGGTGGTCGTGAGGGCCGACGAGCGCTCCAGGGAGAAGGCCCGCCGGCTCATGGCCCTGCTGGAGGGATGATGAGACGGTGGCTGTATGACAGATGATTAAGACTCACAGCGGAACTGACCTCCCATAGCCGCTCTCCCCGGAGGGCCCGCAGCGGGTCCTTGGTGCCCTTAAATCTCCTGCCCGGCCCATCACACCGTGAAGCTTACCCCGGAGCTGAGGCTACACATACTAGAGACGGCGGGCGTGTACGCAGCCCGGTTCGGCATCCCCGAACCGCGCATACTGATGAGCACCCGGGAGGTGCTGGAGATGCCCAGACACATCACCACCGGGCGGCGGACCACCGCCTACAAGTACTACGGGGTCGCATACACCCAGTACAACATCAGGAAGATGCCCGACGCCGTGGTCCTGGAGGAGACCATAGTGCACGAACTGGTGCACATGAGGTTCCCGTACCTCTCCCACGGGAGGCGCTTCAATGGTGTGATGCGGCGGGGCCTGGGGGGCGCCAGGTTCAAGCCGTACAGGAAGCGGGGCCTCCTGCCGAAGCGACGCTGAGCGCGGCACATACTCAACCCCTTTGATCCCGCGGCTGCCGGCCGCAAAGATTTTTCAACACCGACGCCGGCGCCACACCTGGATGGGCGTCATACGGGTGAGCCAGGTTACGGGCAGGTTTTCGATAGTGCAGCCGGGCTTCACGCCCCAGAACGCCCCTGAGCCGCAGGACTCCCCCGTGATGTCCCTGGTGAATCGCAGCGGCATACTGCAGAGGATGCACGGAGGGGGTGATGACGGGGACTGGTCGGTGCGGATATTCGAGAGCCGCAGGCCGGCCGTCTCCCGGGATGCGGAGACCATATTCCGCGACGAGCCGCGCCAGTGCCATCCCTCGTTTGGGTACCACTATATCATGGCGGCCACCCGCCGCTGCGACACCCCATTGGAGGAGTGCCAGCAGTGGTCCCACATGCTGGTGGCCATACAGGACAGGATCAGGTGGCTGTACGAGCAGACCGGCGTCGGGTACGTTGCGGTCTTCGCCGACATGGAGAGCCACGACGTCCCTGCGCCGCGCATGCAGATCGCGACGTTCCGGGCCATGCCGCCGGTCATCCTGGATGAGGCACAGGCCAGCGACATAGCCGCCAACGAACGAGGGGTCTGCACCATATGCCAGATGATCGGCGACGTATCGGAGGGGCAGCGCCTGGTGCTCAGGACGGATAACTTTGTGGCCTTCTGTCCTTGGGCGCCCTCTTGCCCGTACGAGTTCTGGATAGCTCCCAAGCGCCACTCCACCGGATTCCTGCAGGCCAACCAGAAGGAGCTGGAGGAACTGAGCATGATGCTGCGGGCCACGCTGGGCGGGATGACGCGCATCCTGGACGGCCCCCCGTTTGGAATAGCGTTTCACCTCTCCCCGGAGCGGAAGAACACCCGCCAAGTCCACTGGCACGTGGAGGTGTATCCGGCCACCCTGCCGCCCACCTCCCTGGAGAGGGGGTTCGGGGTAGCCGTCAGCGACACGTCGCCGGAGGAGGCCGCCGAGAGGCTCGGTGCTGCGGGGCGGGACGAGATGGCCGCCATAATGGGCGTGGAGTAGAATCATACGGTACGCATGCCCCCCTGGCTCGCCCTGGAGCGGTGGCCGCACGGCTGGACTATATCTTCGCCCAGCCCTAACTGTGGAGTCGCCCAAGGGCTATCCCATTTTCCGCTCATCCCCCAACATAAGATGCCGGCCGTGCCATATTGTGGGAGTCGCCCAAGGACTATCCCATTTTTCGCCCCGAAACAGATCCCCGTCTCCAAGCTCCTTTACGGTCGCTGCCAGGCGCCGCACATGCTACGGGTCACGCATGGCAAGGGGTTTATTGGGAGAGCATCCCCCGCCGAGGCATGGGCATGGAGCAGTGGATAGCGGCGGCCAGCATGGGCCTCTTTGTCTTGTTCGTCGGCGAGATGGCCTCCATATACCACTATATGCTTCAGGCTCCAGAGCACATAGAGGCGGGGATAATATTCGAGCCGGATCCCAAGATACTGCAGTTCATCTCCATAGGGGCCGCCCCCGGCGCCATAATGGCCGCCGTCTCGTTCATACTCTCCAGAAGGTATGGCTCCCGGCGGGTAGGACTGATGATAGTGGTCGGCGGGGCGGCGCTGCTGGTAGGCATGTCGTACTGCTATTCGATAACCGATTCTATACACGAGGTGTATGGCACCACCGCCACCGGGCTGGCCCCGCCCCTCTTCATGCTGGTATCGGTACCGGTCATGATATTCGGGGTGCTCCTGTTCCGCATCAGGGACCGGAGGCCCAGAAAGGACTATCTGTGATCCACACGCATGTGCACACCCCGCCGCTCAAACCCCATCCGGGTGTAGAACCCCACCAGACCCTCCTCGCAGTCCAGGGTGGTGCGGTAGCAGCCCCGTCTCCGGGCCACATCCAGCAGGTACTCCACCAGCATGGTCCCGATACGGGCCCCCTGGTGTCCGGCCGAGACGGCCACGTCCTCTATGTGGCCGGCCAGCCCCCCGCCATGGATGAACTTGCGCTCCACCAGCAGGGCTGCCGTGCCCACCACCCGACTATCATGTATGGCCACGGCCACCACGTGGTTGGGGTTGGCGCGTATCTCTCCGTACGCGCGGCGCACCGCACCGGGATCCGCCCCGCTGGCGGGTCGGAGGGCGTCCAGCGAATCCAGCAGCCCGCGGTCCAGGTCTTCTGGAGCCAGATCCCGGATTCTCACGCCGGGCGCGCTAGATGTCCCCAAGCCGCTCCCTGTACTCCCTGCTGGCGTCCATGTACGACGCGTACGTGCCCACATCCCTGAACTCCCCCCGCCCTAGGTGGCCCAGCACGGTCCTGCCGTCCCCCATGGCGGCCCTTACCACCGCGTCCATCCCCCAAGGCTTGCCGGACGGTATGTACGACATCACTTCCGGCTCCATCACGTAGCAGCCCATGTTTATCTGGGACACGGTCTTGGGCTTCTCGCGCCAGGCGACCACCCGCCCGTCGTCGTCGGTGTCTATCACGCCGTATGGGATGGAGGAGTGGTGTTCGTGCAGTCCGATGGTGATGAACGCCCCGCCCTCCCGGTGCCGGCGGATCATCTCCCGCAGGTCAAAGTCGTACGTCGAGTCCCCATACATGCAGACGAACGTGTCCGAGACCATGCCGGCGGCGGTCCCCAGCTGCCCGGCGGTGGCCAGCGGCTTGCGGGATGCCGCATACCGTATGGAGACGCCGAACCTCTCGCCATCCCCGAAGTAGTCCTGGATCACCTTTCCCAGGTAGCTTATGCAGAGTATGATGTCACCTATGTCGTTCTCGGCGTTCCATTCTATGATGTGCTCCAAGAGCGGCTTTTCGCCCAGCGGCAGCATGGGCTTGGGCATGAACATCGTGTAAGGGAGCAGCCGTGTGCCCAGTCCGCCGGCCAGTATCACCGACTCCATGCGCGGCGTATCCGGTACAGGGCTATTTAAGAGAGGGGAGACCCGCCGGGTGCGCGCCGCCGCATACCGTCTGATATGCGCCGTATCTTGGAGACCACCTCGCCGGGGTCCGCCCCAAATATTATGGTCATCGGCTCCTTGCCGAAGTCACCCCGGTGGCATACGGCGTCGGGGGCCGCCTCCGAGGCAGACGCGGCCTCGGAGACCCCCCAAGCCACCGAGGAGCCAGACCCCTTGACGTCCAGCGGCTCCCGGCCGCGGTCATAAAACGCCACCACAAACCCCTCCCTGACCATCGCTGACACTACACCTGCAGAGTACCTGATGTTGGCCGCCGAGAGCAGTTCGGGGAAGCGGGTGCGTACGGCGCAGACCGCCGAGGCCACGTGCCGGGATCCCCCGGGCACCACCATCCCGGCCCGGACCACCGAGTCGCCGGTGCGCACCATCCGTCCCGCTATGCCCAGGACCTGATCCGGCGATGCGGAGTCGGGCGCGGCGTACACAAAGTTGGTCTGGCATTCGGGTATGAGGCGCGCCACGTACGGGACGGCCGCCAGCCTGTCTATGGCCAGCGCCAGCTCGGACCCCCGGGGATCCGCCGCCACGCGCCTACCGGCCCCCAGAGATGTGGATTCCAGTATGGATACGCGCACCGCGTCCCGCGCCAGGACGGCCGCCTCGGCGGCAGCGCGGCCGGCGGCCATGTGGCATGCTATGATGGCAGAGAAGGTGCAGCCACCTCCCCGGTGACCCGAATCCAGCCGCCTGCCGCCCATCTCCTGGAACCGGCCGTCATACAGCACGTCGACCACCTCACCGCCGGAGGCCACCCCGGTGACCACCGCGGCGGCGGCGCCCATCTCGCATATCTGGCGCGCCGCCGCCCTGGCCGCGCCCGTGTCGCCTACATTGGTACCCGTCAGGTACCCGGCCTCGTACGCGTTGGGCGTCACAATGCCGGCCAGCGGCACCACACGCTCCAGCAGGGCCCGCCGGGCGGAGTCATCCAGCAGGGCGCCACCGGTAGTCGAGCGTACCACCGGATCCAGCGCCATGGGAGCACCCACATCTTTCAGGGAGTCGGCCACCACTCCAGCTATATCGGCGCTCCAGAGCATCCCCACCTTCACGGCGGATACCTCAAAGTCGGACAGTACGGCGTCCAGCTGCTGCCGCACCATCTTTCTGCGTACGGGCTGCACGCCCGCAAACTCCGAGGTGTTCTGGGCAGTCACCGCCGTCACCACGCTGAGCGGATGTGCACCCATCGACCAGGCCACCCGGGCGTCCCGCTGCACACCGGACACCCCCGAGGGATCAGAGCCGCCCACAAACAGCACATTCATGGCCGGGATGGTTCGCGTCCCCTATTTGTGGCGTACGGGGCGAGCGTGGCCGGTTTCATTGCGCAGTCGCTGGCAATTTTTTTGATGGTTTTTGACAGGTGTCCAGCTTTTGCCCATATGCAGAATGCTCGGAGCGAAATTAACGGTGTCCGATCATTTAGATCAATCGCCCATCATATGTTGGAAATGGTTTGTAGCGCTTTAGTTGCCGTGGCCGGATGCTGGGAATGTCCATTCTGGTCTTGCCCCGACATGCGGCTGCAATGCGCGGCTCATCCGGCTCCCTTTTGCTGCATGGGTGGGGCCTGAACCAGAAGCGGTCCAAGCCGCACCGTCCTCGGGCCTGTCGTCCATAATACCCATCCAAGGGGCGGCCGGCGCAGCCGCAAATCTATGTCAAAATGTCGACGGCGAACGTGTTTGGGTGCCCCTGAGCGTGAGATCGGCGCTCGCATGCCCCGAGGTAACCATCGGTGTTTTCAAAAATGGTAATAGTTTTGTACATGGTTAGCATACTCTGTGGACATAATTTACAGAAAAAACAAATCACCATATTCCGACGAATATGAGGATCTGTCGAGACGATCGAACAGAGACGGCAGGAATATACCGCCGGGCCGCAGTCTGAGACAGCTGCCAAAAAAATAGATAGGTGATAAAAAAGAACGAGAGACTCAAGTCGAATGTTGTATTGTAGAATAGTTGCAATCCCCAACTTTACAACAGATTCACGCTCGGCCGTGGTGATTCGTAGAGGGTGTGAATATTGCATATCGTACCATGGACGGCACATCAAGGCAGCAGTAGATACAATATGCCGCCGGGCATCCGCGTTCCCGATACAAGCCGGCCACCCGCTCCTGTGGGGGGAGCCTCCTCACCAAACATAAATTGCCTGTCCGAGCACCCATCGTGGGGATTGTAGTCTAGCATGGCATGATTCTGGTTTTGGGTACCAGGGGTCGCAGGTTCGAATCCTGCCAATCCCACCACTCAGTACAGCCGTCTCCGGGAGCGTATGCGCACGCTCTTCTGGTGCATCTCCTCCAGCCTCTGGGCAGTCTCCGGGGGCAGGCGCACCGACGAGAGCGACTCGGCGGGTATGCTGGTCGTGTTCATGTCCGGCCGCACGCTGATCTTGGGAAGCCCGCGGTTTATCCACTGCTCCACCACCTTCTTCTCCAGCCTAGAGTCCCGGAAGCCGGCGCCGAACCTCTTTCTTATGTGGGATACCAGGGTACGGTCGTTGAAGACGGCGCCCGGCTCCAGAGTGCGGGACTCGTCGGCGTACACGCTCTCAAAGAGGTTGCCCGTTATCTCGTCGGAGAGCAGATCCCCCCGGTGTATCCGCCTCATCAGCTCCAGATAGTGCAGGAACTCGTGAGAGAGTATGGCGTGGACTGCCCCCTTCAGGCCGTACGCCACCAGCGGCGCCGATATCTGCACTACAACCCTGAAGTTGCCCTCCACCACCACCGGAACCGTCCTGGCGAAGAGCACGCCGTACCCGAACTGGGCGGCCGGCGATATCACAGCGGCCGGCTCCACGTAGGCCGCCGGATAGGCCAGCCCCGTGGTGCGCTCTATGCGGTCTATGCCCGGAACCACTATCCCGGCGAAGCGGTGCAGTACCAAGTCGCACACCTTGTCGGACAGGGCGCCCCGAAGGCGGGCCTCCTTCAGCCGGGTCAGCGGATCCATCACCGTATCCCGTCCCGGCGGCGTAAAAAATCTTGAGTCAGCGAGATTTCCCGGCCTTGGACTTTTTGGTACGCCGGCGGTCGGCCCTCTGGTCGGCCCACCTCTGGTGCTTTCCCTTCTTTCTGAGCGGCATGCGGGCACCCCCGGTGCTCCTCTTGTTAACTGTTCCCAACTACGTCTAAAAAGTCGAACCGGGCGCACGCGCACTCGGCCCCCAGAACGGAGCTGACCGACGGCTCCACGCCCTCGCCGCTCACCAACCGCTTTATGGGCGTCCCCCCCTCCACCTCCGCATCCATCCGGAACGAGTCGCCGGACACGCGCCGGTAGCGCACCGGACCCACCTCCTTGGCCGACGGCCGCCCCGGGCCGGTCACCACCATCACCCTGCCGGCCAGCGTCTTGACACGCCTCAGGTCCGGCTCCCCCCCGAACCGCACCACAATACGCGCCAGAGAGCGGAACGGGGGGAGCCGGTCGGGCACGCCGGCGGCCGTCCGCATCCCCGACGCCTCCACGCCGTCCAGTGACGCGGACTCCGGCAGGGCGGCGGCCGACCTCGTCGGGTTGCGCACCCGGGCGTACACGGGCCTGCCCCTACCCAGGACCAGGCTGTCGCGGTCCTCTCCCCCCACCCAAGTGAACCGCACGTCGGTGCCCCCCAGCCTCTCCAGCAGGTACCCGGCCAGCATGCCCTCTACGCTGGGCCCGGACCCGGAAAACCCGCAGCCGTCGCACCCGCTCCCGGCGCACGAACCGCAGGGAGTACGCTTCTGCGGCACGCCCCGGCGGGTCTTGGTGTACCGCATGTATACCACCGCAGGGCGGGAACGGACCTCGCAGGATCCGAACCGCGTGTCCAACAGTATGGTAAGGTCGGGGTCGGCGCGGTCCACCCTCTTCTTGGTGCGGCGGGATATCATGCGCCCCACCTCCCCGGTCAGGGCCACCTTTATGGAGGCGGCCCCCGCCGCCCCCGTCCGGGATCGGATGTAGTCGTCGCGGTCCAGCACCGACGGCTTCAGCGTCGCCCCCACCGCGAAGGTCTCGTAGTCGTACCCCGATATGCGCTCCAAGGCCGCCCCGGCCAGATCCTCCAGTCCGTCCATCAGCCCCCGGCACACGAAGCACTCGGCGGCCGGGTCAGTACCCGGCGGCCGGGGCATACCCTGCCTTATCCGGGACGCCACCCTCCCCAAACAACTGTGACAGAGGGCCAACTCCGGGTGCATGGCCCGGGTGTCCTTGGCAGGACCGCCCATCACCCCATGCCCATCCGACGCATCAGGCCCTGCATCTTGCGGCCCTTGTTGGACTTGATTATGTTTCTGGTGTGCTCAAACTGTTTGAGGAGCGTCTTTACGTCGCGCGCGGTGCAGCCCGCGCCCCGGGCTATCCGCATTATGCGGGAGCGGTTCAGTATGTCCGGCCGGGACTGCTCCTCCTCGGTCATGCTCTGCACTATATACCGCCACTTCTCGATGTTCTCCTCGGCACGGGCCATGTTCTGGTCGGACATCTTGCCGGCCATCCCCGGCATGCTCTCCAGCAGATCCTTCATGGAGCCGGCACTCTGCACGTTCACCAGCTCGTTCAGAAAGTCCATCAGCGTCATCTTGCCCCGGTATATTCTCTTGGCGCGGTCGTCGTCCATCTGCCCCTCCAGCTTCTTGGCCAGGTCCAGCACGGCCCGGATGTCCCCCATGCCCAGCATCCTCCCCACGAACCGGGTGGGCGAGAACGGCGCCAGGTCATCTACCCGCTCCCCGCTGCTCACGAACATGATGCGGGCGCCCGTCGCCGCGGCGGCCGCCAAGGCCCCGCCCCCCTTGCCGGAGCTGTCCAGCTTGGTCACCACGATGCCGCCCACCGGCACCGTACTGTGGAACGCCGCGGCCTGCCTGTGGCACTGCTGGCCTATGGTCCCGTCTACGACCAGCAGCGAGACGTCAGGCCGGGCCACGCGGCTGATGCGCCTCATCTCCTCCAGAAGATCCCCCTCCTCCTTGTGGCGGCCGGCCGTGTCGATTATGATTATGTCGCGCGACGCCCCAAAGTGCTCCAGCCCCTCCCGCACTATATCGTCGGACTGCGCCCCCGAGTCGTTCCCGTACACCTCCGTCTTTGACTTTTCACACATTGTCCTAAGCTGGACCAGGGCGCCGGGCCGGTAGTTGTCCGCCCCTATGACGCCCACCTGGCGGCCCTGCCCGGCGAGCAGCTTGGCCAGCTTGGCACAGGTGGTGGTCTTGCCGCTCCCCTGTATCCCCAGAAGAAGTATCTTGGTGGCCCCATCCGGGTTCAGTGGCAGGGCGTGCTCCTCGCCCAGCAGCGAGGAGAGCTCCTCATACAGTATGGTGACCACGTGGTTCTTCCGGGACAGGCCGGGGGGCGGCGTCTCCTCCAAGGCCCTCTTCTCCAGCCTGCCTGTTATCTCCACCGTCAGGGTGGCATCCACGTCCGAGAGCAGGAGCGCCCTCTGCACGTCCTTCTTGAGCGCCTTGATCAGGTCCGCGTCCACGCCCTGTGACTTTACTATGCGCCCCACCGCGTCCCGCAGGCTGCCGCGGAGGCTGTCCAACATGTTACGCGGTCACCTCCCGGAGCCCTCCTGGGAGCCGGCCAGCTTCTGCCGGTACCGACGGTTGTACTCGTTGCGCCGGGCCCGCCACGCCCCGGCCAGCTCCGGGTCGCTCCGCCTAGCCCGGCC
Organism: Nitrosopumilaceae archaeon; assembly: GCA_021296165.1. Lineage (GTDB taxonomy): Archaea > Thermoproteota > Nitrososphaeria > Nitrososphaerales > Nitrosopumilaceae > VYCS01. The sequence continues at coordinate 13,794 of JAGWAW010000032.1, forward strand.
GTACCCCCGGTAGTACAGTCTGCGGTACAGCCGGAGTATCGTCTCCCGTGCGTCCCGCACCATCCCGGCGTCGGGGTACGGCGGGTCGCCCGGCAGGGAGCCGGGGGCCACCTCCATTACCAGCGTGTCGTATGTGCCCGCATTCTGGGCCGGCCATCCCTCCACCGTCAGGGCGCCGCTGCTCCGCGCGGGATCCGGCTCGTAGTGGTAGTGGATGGTGGCGGCCTTGCCGCTCTTCTGCGCGTATGTGGCCGCCCTGACCATTGCCTGGATCAGGGGCCCCGAGGAGCCCCTCCTCATCTCGTACCTTCCCAGCACCCTGCCCATGTGCCGAGGACGCCACGGGATTATATTACGTTTGCTTGGTCAAGGGCGCCGCGCCCGATATCTCCAGAACGCCCCGGTAGCCGTCCCAAGCCGGGCTGCCGCACAGCACTATGCCGAACTCGAACAGGGGACAGTCCACCACCAGCGTCTCGGCCTCCCCGCCCTCAAAGTCGGCTGCCAAGCCGTGCGACGCGGCCAGAGAGTCCAGGCGGTCAGCGTCGTCCTCGGTTACGATCCGGCCCAGCCAGGAGCCGTCCAAGCCGTCGGCCGAGACGCTGACTACAACGAACCTGAATCCCGCTCCTATGATATCCCGCAGATACCCGGCCCCCCGGCCCCAGACCGGCGCCACCGCCTCCAGCGAGTGGCGGCGGCACAGGTCCCCGAAGCGCCTCCGCTGGAACCCGCTGCGTATCCCCCCGTGCAGTATGCCCTCTATATGGTGCTCGGCCACCGCCCTGCCCACCAGCCAGTCCAAGGCGCCCGACTCGTCGGACTCTTCTGCCGATGCGGCTTCCCGGCCGTACCACGGCAGGTCCATGGATCTCGCCTGGAGGCGCGCTATATGCGTGCCGGGGTGGTGCAGCAGGGGACTCTCCGGCGAGTGTGGGTGGACGGTCATCAGGCAGCAGACCCGGTGCCCGGCCTTGGCCGCCTCACGTATGGCAAATGTGCTGTCCTTGCCCCCCGAGAAGAGGGCCCCCAGCCTCACCACATCACCGCGGACGCCTCATAACTCATAATCCTCATCACACCTCAGACGGCTTTTCCAGGCATCATCGGCGTCCGACCTAGTTCTTGATCCGCATTATTTTAGTCCTGTCCATGACCTTCCAGTACTCGACGTTCTGGCCGTTCTCCAGCCTGTCCCGGACATCCCCCTCTGCCAAGGTGACGTCGATGGTCTCGAACGTCTCCGAGTCCATTAGCTGGATGGTCTGGCCGATTATGGATATCACCTGGCCCGTCCTCTTGTCTATGAGCGGCACGTGCACCTGCATGCTGACGGGCCCGACATGGGGCCTCTTCTGGCTGTCAAATACTCCCACACCCACGATCCGGGCCTTGGCGGCGCCGTGCTTGCCCGGCTTTGAGGTGTCGTACTCGGATATGCGGCAGGGTTCCCCGGTGGGCTGGTCGCTGACAGGAAGTAGTATGTAGGAGCCGGTCTTCAGTGACCCCAAGTCCACGGGCTTGCTCATGTGTGGCAGGGGACGGCGGGGCGTATTTATCTCTATATGGGCGTCGGGGAGCTGCTCGGAGGGCCCATCATTCGATAATTATTTATGATGAGTGTGGGGCCGTATAAGCGTCCCAAGCTAGCTCAGCCTGGTAGAGCTCCCGGCTGTAGTTGCCGGCTTAAGGCTGGCCAAAGAGCAGCATATCAGGCAGACAGAAACCGGGTTGTCGAAGGTTCAACTCCTTCGCTTGGGACTACAGCCCGGGGCCTAGTCCCCGGGCCTCCAGTCGTTGCGGGGCGGGCGCGCCTTGGCCGTGCGCAGCACGGCTGCCCCCTTTCTGCGCTCCTGCCACGATGGCCGGAGGATGCCGCGGCGACCGTCAAGCGGAAGGCCGACGCGGATTCCCGCATGTCCAGATGCGCGCGTGATGGGAGCCATGCTCCCCAGGGCGCGAACACAAGGAGGCCGCGCCGTCCAACCAAGGTTTATATGAAAAACTCCGGAAACCGACACAAATGTCTGTGATAACGACGGTGAGCGACCTCAGCAACGACTTTCTGTCGCGCCGCGAGATAATCTGCAACTTTGCTGGACTTGGAGGCAAGCTGAAGAAGATGGAGGCTGTCCAGATGGTTACCAAGCAGTACGGGCTGGACGGCAAAGTGGTCATACCCATCAGGCTCCAAAACCATGTGGGCATGACCAACGTGTCGGGCACGTTCTACGTGTACGGCGACGAGGAGCTGGCCAAGAAGCATGTCAACCCCACCGTCTTTGCCAGAATGGAGCGGCTCAGCAAGGGAGAGGAGTCTGAGTAATGGTGGGCAAGAAGGGATTCAGTCCCAAGGTTTACGGATACTACAAGGTGGAGGGACAGAAGGTGACCAGAGGCAAGAAGATATGCTCCAGGTGCGGCAGGGGCGTCTTTATGTCCGACCACAAGGACCGCAAAACCTGCGGCAAGTGCGGTCTGACCGAGTTTGTGTGAATCTATTGTACGACAATTAGGTCCCACTAACATCAAGCGAACCGTAAAGGAGTATTATGCGCTATATCGATCAAGAAAG
>JAGWAW010000033.1:0-2608 GCA_021296165.1 Nitrosopumilaceae archaeon
CCCAAATCTGGCCCCAAAAGCCGATCCAGACAGGTATACGACGGCCATTCGGCGGCGTGTTGTGTCCATATGCGGCAAAGTCCGACAAGAACCGGGTATGTATCGTCATTCGGCGATGTTTAGCACACATATTCGGCAAAGTCCGGATGCCCTGCTCTGATGCCCTGCCTTTCCGCGGCTTTCTGCCTACCATGATCTGAAGAACTGTTTAAGATCCCAGACGCACTTTTCCTACCCAGCACCTGGCATTGCGGGAGGAACCGCCCCGAGCAAGGGATATTAATGAACGCCGCCTACCACTCCACATGAACCGCACCACCCCGGCCTTGGCTGCGCTGGCCGCCGGCTTGGCCTTGGCCGCGGCGCTCTCGGCGGCGGCTCCTGTCCAAGCCCAGGATATAGCCACCGAGTACATTCCCATAGACGGGATCATACAGCTGGAGAGGACCACCATCCTAATGCACGTGCCCGCCGATAACCCCTTCCCCTGGGGACACGTGAGGGGCACCATACAGAGTCACGCTGAGGGCTACGATGTCATAATACAGGTGTACCAAGACGGCATGCAGGTGCATCTGGCGCAGGTGGGCGTGCAGGAGGATGGCTCGTACGAGTACAGGTTCCGTGCGCTGGACGTGACCGACGGAGAGGTCACCCGCGTATTCGAGGGCGACTACGAGGTCGTCATATTCAAGGTGGTGCATGTCCGGGCCGCCGGAATGGTCTAGAAGCCCCGCAGCCCCCGGGGTCGGACAGTCTCCGGATGGGCAGCCATCCACTCGATCTGCTCCAGCATGGCATCCCTGTCTTGGGGGAGAGTCCCCTTTACAGCGTATGCGTTGGAGCCGTGGTTGGCACGAAACACGATATTCTCCTTGGCGTCTATGCGCGAGATCAGCCCCCTAAGCTCCTCCAAGGCCTCATCGTCGGTGAGCCTCTCAAACTCGCCTCCGTACTTGTCCAAGAACTCTTGCTTGATGCCGTTCTCCAGGTACAGGGTCAGCGCCCCCACGTAGTCAGGCGAGCAGGCGCTGATGACCCGGGCAGTCTCCTCCACGTGCTCGGCCGAGTACCTGCGGCCCCCCAGTCCCAGTATGACCATGCACGACATGGTGTAGCCGGTCGTCCGGGCCTTGTTGACGGCCCGGATTATGGTGGTCCCCAAAGCCCCCTTGGTGACCTTGCGGAGGACAGTGTCCGAGCCGCTCTCTATGCCCAGATACAGCATGTCCAGCCCGGCCCGGCGCATGCGGTAGAGCTCCTCGGGCGTCTTCTTGAGGATGTTCATCGGCATGGCATAACAGGATATCCTCTCCAGCTTGGGGAATATCTCCCTCAGGTGCGATACGATGTCCACCATGTAGTCGGTGTCCAGGTTCAGGGCATCGCCGTCGGCCAGGAACACCCGGCGGGTCTGGGGCATGTGCCGGGCCATCACGTCCATCTCCGCTAGGACCTCGTCCCGGGGCCTCTCCGAATACTCCTTGGAGCGGTACATGTCACAGAAGGAGCATTCATTGAATGAACACCCCAGCGTGACCTGGAAGATTAGGGACTTGGCCTCGGAGGGGGGGCGGTACAGCGGCTGGTCATACGCGGGAAACACCATGGTGCGGAGTAGCCGGCGCGTCCTTATATGTTGCATGCCCGCGGGTCCCTTGCTTGTACAGTACGGAGTCCTAGGCACATGGCAATCTCACAGGTGTTACACCATCTCACGCCTGTTACACCCCATAGCATCTCACAAAGATGTTAGAGCCGGGCTGACTGCGCTCTTTTATATGGCATCTGCGGTGGCAGACCAATGGAGGTCTGGGCTGACTATCTTATATCGGAGGCCACCTACGGCCCCGGCAGGCAGCTCCTCTACGTACTCAGGCACAGGATCACCAGTCAGGGGGTTGCTGAGGGGCAGGTGGCCGACAAGATGACCTTGGTCTCGGAGATAAAGGACAAGACCGCTTACGTGACGGGCCACAAGACCTCCGGGGGATGGAAGCGGGGGGACCGGGTGCGGGCGTTCCTGTTGGATGGCAAGCCATTCGTTAGGATAGACGACAACAGGGTGGCCTATGATCACTTGGGGTTCCTGCCAGAGGTGAGTGGGAGCCCCTCGCCACCGTCTGGCGGCGGATCCGGCGGGGCGTCCGCGGCGTTGACCAAGCTTAGGGCTAGGCACATGCACGAGGACATGACCGAGCCGGTTGGGGTGCTGGATGCTCGGAGACCGCCGGGCCTCTCGGCGGCGGACATACTGCATGAGGACATGAGCCGGGGGGGACGTGGACCGGAGACCGGTGCGGGCGGAGGCGTGGAGGGGGCAGCAAGGCCGGGATCTGGCAGCGATGGTACGGCGGGGGAAGGGCCGGAGACTGAAGGTTCGGGACCAGAATATGCAGCAGAGCCCACCCCAAGTGACGTGCCCGAGCCGGAGACTGCAGAGCCAAACATAGAACCAGAGGTAGAGCCAGACGCGGAGCCGAAGGCTGCAGGGGAACCAGCACCGGGTAACGTGCCCGAGCCGGAGACTGCAGAACCGGGGGACGCGTCTGAGAGCGAGAAAAAAGACGCTGAGGAGATGGAACCAGATACTGCACCGTCCGAATCA
>JAGWAW010000033.1:2979-3380 GCA_021296165.1 Nitrosopumilaceae archaeon
GGACGCGTCTGAGAGCGAGAAAAAAGACGCTGAGGAGATGGAACCAGATACTGCACCGTCCGAATCACCCTGGGGCAGTATGCCAAAGGATACAAAGGCTGTAGAATTTCCGTCGAAACCTAGTTCAAAAACTGACCCACTACAATCGCCTCTATTAGAACAAGAAAAAAACTTAGAACTTCAGGCTTCTACCGTATCTGTAACAACCATGTCAAAAGAAATTGCGGAATCCGAAGATCAAATAAATACACGATTACTTGAGAGAATTGCTAAACTACAAAGTCGAATTGATCAGCTCAATCGTGCTCCGCCACGGGAGCCCGAGCCAGATCCCGAGATGCTCGCGCAGGTCGACGCGCTCCAAAGCAAGATACAAGAGCTGGAGTCGGCAAAGGCAGAGC
>JAGWAW010000033.1:3645-4033 GCA_021296165.1 Nitrosopumilaceae archaeon
CAGAGCCAGATCCCGAGATGCTCGCGCAGGTCGACGCGCTCCAAAGCAAGATACAAGAGCTGGAGTCGGCAAAGGCAGACTTTGACTCATCTCAGATAGAGCGCATAACTGAGCTTCAAAATCAGCTTGATCTATCTGAATCAATTTCAGTTAGAAATGCGGAGCTTTTATCACTTGTTGAAAAACTGGAAAAAAGAATAAGACAAATAGAGACAAATCTTCCACCCGAGCCTGAATCAAACCAAGTAGAATATGTAGCAAAGCTTGAGGAGAAGATACGGCAGTTAGAGTCTGCTCCAAAACCAGGGACAGATCCCGAGATGCTCGCGCAGGTCGACGCGCTCCAAAGCAAGATACAAGAGCTGGAGTCGGCAAAGGCAGAACCGGC
>JAGWAW010000033.1:4215-8675 GCA_021296165.1 Nitrosopumilaceae archaeon
CAGATCCCGAGATGCTCGCGCAGGTCGACGCGCTCCAAAGCAAGATACAAGAGCTGGAGTCGGCAAAGGCAGAACCGGCCTCAGAGCCCGATCTGGCTCAGATGGAACGCATTGCACATATTCAGGATCAGCTTGAGCAGCTGGAGTCTGTTTCAGCCAAGAACTCGGAACTGCTACTTCTAGTCAGAAAATTGGAGGAGCGGATTGCCCATATGAAATCCGAAAGCCCGGCAGAACCTGACAAGAAGCCTTCCAAATCTTCCTCGCGGAGCAACTCCGGTCTATTGATTAGGCTCAACACACTCCAGTCTAGGATATCCCAGCTGGAATCGCTGCCTAAAGAAAGTTTCGATCAGGGTCTTCTAGACCAGTTAGCAGTACTACAAAAAATGATTACTTCATACAAGCGCAACCTGTCCCTTGCTCCAGCACAAGCAGATAAACTGATTGATCTTCACGGGCGTATAAAGAAGCTCAGGGCAGCCGTCCGGCGCAAAGCAAAGTCTCGCCGCACTGATAAAATACCATCGGCGGCCTGACCGTGACCTGTGGCCATTCGCCTAGATTCGTGGCGCGTCATAGGCCAGATTGTTGCGGTTCGCCGAACCTGTAGATAGAATGGCCGCGGACATCTTTGCGTGCCTCTACTAACAGCGTCTCTGACATAAGCGGCCATGACATGGATCTCCAGTATCCCAAACGACGTGACCAACATCTACTGTTGACCGTTTGGCCTTGCCATCCTAGCACCTTCTGCATGTCTACTTTTTTGCCACCCTGCCTCACATATTTGCTCGTCGTAAACCCTACTGCTCCTCTGCGCGTTTCTGCGTACGGGCCGTGGCAAACCAGTACACGCGCGCGAGTCTCTCCCAGGGCCGGTGGCCGTATGGCGTTGGCACACCCTCCACCAAACCCGCATAGCATTCCAGCCACCTGGTGACCGTATCCACGTGTACGGTGACTCCCAAATGCCCGAGCGTGACCTGTATGTTGGCCGGGGACAGCCCCATGCCGTTCAGCAGGAGGGCCAGCGTGATGTACATGGGCGATACATGGCGGCGCTCAAAGCCCAGGTTGTCCCGGAACCGCCGGCCGCATCCCTTGCACAGGTACCGCTGCCTCTCGCCGGACTTGCACCTGTCCCTGCCATTCCGCACGTACTCGCTCTTGTGGCACTTTGGGCACTCCGGATCCGTCTCCCCGATGACCATCTTTCCCACATGGGGGGACTCAGTCCCTGCCAGTACCAGACGTTCCACTGCGGCCATCCCCTTGCACCTACACCCCTTCCCGTCATATGGTAGGCGCACTCGCAGGTGGACCTGCCGCAGGCGAACTGCACCCTGCGCCACCTGCCCTCCGTACCTTGGGAGGCCACATCCCACATGTTCCCGGTCGGGGCCCTGATCTGACCCCCCTTGGCGCAGATCTTGCGTCCGCGGCGCGTGGTGGCCTGCTCTGGTACCCTGCCATTCCGCGGCTTCCTGGGTGCCTTGCCCTTCTGTTTCTTGCGTGCCATGCCTGCCATGATCCGAAGGACTGCTCAAGATCCCAGACGTACTTTTCCTACCCATCACTGCGGGGAGAACCCGATAAAAGCACCAAACGTGTGGACCGGGGGGGATTTGAACCCCCGACATCCACGTTGCGAACGTGGCGTTATACCCCTAAACCACCGGCCCTCGGCACCTCCCGATCCCCCATACTATTATCATTTCCTAAATTCAAATACCACCTGCCCGGACGGCATCAGATGACCGTGGATATGGTGGTGGCCGACTCCCACGTCATGCTGCCGCAGGGGATGGTGGACAGGAACATCATAATCGAGGACGGCAGGATAGCGGGGCTGTCGACCGACGTGCCGGCCTGCGACACCAAGATAGACGGGGCGGGCTTGGTCTCCGTTCCCGGGCCCATAGACACCCACGTCCACTACGGGGTGTACTCGCCCATAGACGAGGCGGCCAAGACCGAGTCGCACGCGGCGGCCGTCGGCGGTGTCACCACTATGATGCGCATGCTCCGCCTAGGCGTGCCGTTCTCCGAGGGACTGCAGCCCCAGCTGGATGCGGCGGCCCGGGCGCACCGCGTCGACTACACGATACACGCCTCTGTATTCACCCAACGCCAGATACGGGAGATGGACCACTGCGTGTCCAAGGGGGTATCCTCGTTCAAGATATACATGAACCTGGGGGGGGATGTAGGCCACGTCTACATGGACATGCCCCCGCATCTGGCTCGTCTCCAAGATGCCCGGGTGGACGTAACCGACGAGATAGTGGAGGGCACGGTAAGGAGGGCGGCGGAGCTGAACTGCCCGGTGCTAGTCCACGCCGAGGACTACGAGTCGTGCGCCTGCGGCATCAAGACAGCCAGGGAGGAGAAGCGGGACGGGCTGTCGGCATGGTCGGCCAGCCGGGACCCCCAATCCGAGGCCAAGGCGATAAGGACCGTCTGCGGGTATGGGCGCCGGTACGGCTGCGCCATATACTTTGTGCACATAGGATCCCGGGCGGCCTTGGAGCAGATCCGGGCGGAGCGGCGGCAGGGGGGCCGCATCCTGGTGGAGAGCTGCCCGCACTATATGGTGCTCTCCCACGAGAACCGCTCCGGCTACCTGGCCAAGGTGATGCCCCCCATCCGCACCGCCGCGGACAACGATGCGGTCTGGGAGGCAGCCGCCGCCGGCGAGGTGGACACGGTGGGCACCGACCACGTGGCCAACCGACTCTCCCTCAAGGTGGGGGCCGACGTCTGGGAGTCGCTGGCCGGGTTTCCGGGCATAGGCGTTGCAGTACCCATACTGCTGAGTGAGGGCGTGAACCGCGGCCGCATATCGCTGGAGCGGTTCGTCCGGCTGACCAGCCTGAACGCCGCCCGGATCTTCTCCATGTATCCCCAAAAGGGCTCGCTGGAGAGGGGGGCCGACGCCGACATAGCCATGCTGGACCTGAAGCGGGAGAAGAGGGTCACCCCGGAACTATTCGGCGGATACTCGGACTATACCGTATACGACGGAATGGTGCTGCGGGGGTGGCCGGTGAGGACTATAGTGCGGGGCAGCGTGGTGGCCGAGGAGTTCGAGGTAGTGGCCAAGCCCGGATACGGCAGGTTTGTCTCCCGCAGCCCCGGGTCACCCTAGGGTGTGCACCACCTCAAAGGCGCCGCCCTTGGCGGCCCGGTATATTATGTCAGGCCTCTCAAATATTCCCGCCTCCAGCACCCCGGGTAGGTCTCGGAGCCGGGCCGCCAGGCCGGGCGGATCCGCGATGGCGCCAAAGTCGCAGTCCAGTATTATGTTGCCGTTCTCGGTAAACGCCGGATACCCGCGCTCCAGCGTCCGCAGCCGGGGGACTGCTCCCATTCCGCGGACGCGCTCATGTATGAGGCTCCGGGCGGCCGGATGTACCTCCACCGGTATTGGACGGGACAGCCGTTCGACGAATTTTGTCTCGTCGGCCATTATCACCACCCTGCCGGCCATGCCGGCCAGCACCCTCTCCCGGAGCAGCGCCCCTCCGCCCCCCTTCACCATGTATCCGGCTGAGTCTATCTGATCGGCCCCGTCGAATATCGAGTCCAGGTGGGATGCCTCCCCGGGCTCCAGCATGGGTATGCCGGCCTTCTCAGCGGCCAGCCTTATCTGCAGTGAGGTGGGAACTCCGCGTATACGCAGCTCCCCGGCGACCCGGCCCAGCTCCTCCACCAGAGCGGCCGCCGCCCTGCCGCTGCCCAGCCCGATGACGTCGCCCTTCCGCACGTACCGCAGGGCATCTTGGGCCACCTGCCCGATAGAGTCATCGTACGACATTAGTCGTCCTCGGCGCGCTGCAATCGGTTTAATGTCTTTATTATGTCGGCCTTGATCTTTTCCAAATCTTCCGAGTCGTCTCCGTCGGGATCCGGAGGTGCGGGTCCGTCCCCTTCTCCCTGGTCCACTCCGGGGCGGCCGGACGCGTCGTCGTGTATGTCCTTGGGATCTATGGCCGGGGGTGCATCACCGGATATCCCGGTCCCCGCCATGCCATGCGTGGGAGTCTCCACGGTGGGTGTCTTGGGCGGTGTGGCGGGGGGCGTGTCCGGGAGGCGCTCTGCATCCTCCGCACTGTCTGGCCCCTCCCCAGAAGTGTTGCGTCCGGTTCTGCCATCTGTGCCTCCGGCGGCACCCGCGCTGTCGAGTTGTGCAGTGCTGGCATGCAGCCCCGCGGGATCTTCCTCGTATGGGGTCTTGGTATCGCCGGCTTCCGGTCCCACTTCGGGGGTATCGGGGGTCTTGGAGTCTGGAGATGCCTTGGCATCGGGTTTGCCCCCCGCCTCGGGAGGCTCGGGAACGTCTGGGGTACCGGGGACCGCGGCGGCCTCCGTATGGATCGCCGGGACCATACTATCAGCGCCGGATTCGCCCCCCGCCTCGGGAGGCTCGGGAACGTCTGGGGTACCGGGGACCGCGG
>JAGWAW010000033.1:8699-24275 GCA_021296165.1 Nitrosopumilaceae archaeon
GGATTCGCCCCCCGCCTCGGGAGGCTCGGGAACGTCTGGGGTACCGGGGACCGCGGCGGCCTCCGTATGAATAGCCGGGGCGGCGACCGGAGCCGCACCGGATTCACCAGCGTCCCCGGCGACTTCCGCATCTCCGTCCAGCCCCGCATACTCGGGAGCGTTGGGATCGTCCACCACGGCATCCTGCTCTCTTGGGGCGGAGGCGGAGTACGACATGCGGCCGCTCTTGGCGATGGCCTGCTCCACTTCTTTCAGCCGGGCCCGGTATGTGTGTAGCAGCTCCTGACGCTCGGACGCATAGGTGGGATCCCGCTCCAGCAGGGAAACGGTCCTCTCCAGCACGTTCCGCTCAGAGCGCAGGGCCGAACCTGCGGCCCTCCGGCCGCGCCGGATCAGGGCGGCGGCGGCCACGCCGGCCACGCCGCAGAGAACGATCAAGATTTCCTGCATCTAGGTGTACCACTTGATCCACGAGTACCTTCTGATCTTGGAATCAGGGAAACCGCAGCTGGCGCAGCGGTAGTGCCTCTTGTGCAGCGAGTTCTTGCCGCACCTCCTGCACCGTATGTGGGTCTTCTTCCTGGTCAGCTTTCCCATGGATGTGGTTCCCTTCACCACTGCCTCTCACCTAGTCGGAGGGAGGGGGTGATATCATTACCACGTTGTCGCCCCTGACCACGATGGTCCCCAAGTCGTTGGACTCGCCATCACTGGTAATCTCCTCGGAGCCGTCCAGCATCAGGTTCATGTGCTGGTCGAATCCCAGCAGGCTTCCCCGGATGGTCTTGTTGCCCTTGAGCTTTATCAGCACGACCTTGTCAATGCTCTCGTCTAGTACCTTTACCGCCATATCTATGGACATCAAGGGGCGAGTCGGAACAGCACTATATTAAAATTTCATTTGGGCGGGTGCCGTCCAGCCTTCCCAGGCATTCTTGGCGCAGGTTCCTGACGATCTCGGCCAGTATGCGGCGGCCCGCCTCGGCGGTGGCGCTCCGGGGATCCCCCCACACACCGTTTCCGGTGGCCGCCGGGAATGACTCGGCGGCGGCCCTCTTGAGGCGCTCCACGCTGGCCGGCTCCATCCCGTCGGTCACCAGCCCCTTGCGGGCCCGGCTCATCCGCACCGCACCTGAGACGGCCAGCATAAGGGATGTCTCGACGAACCCACCGTGATCGAACCGCGATCTTGTGAAACGCCAGTACGAGAGAGCGTGCACCCTCGGGCCCCCTTCCGCGCGCCCGGAGACGAACCCGGAGAGCGCCCCGCGGTTGCCGTAGTGGCCGTTTATCAGGAATATGTCGCGTATACCGTTGGCATGCAGCGAGTCGCAGACGTCTCCCAGCAGCGTCTCCAGCGTGGACTCCCGGATGCTGATCTGGAAGAACGGGGCATGCTCAAAGGAGACGCCCGTGTATATGGCGGGGGATACCAGAAAGCGGGGTCCCCGGCCCACCGCCGCGGCAACGGCCGATGATATGTCCGAGTCGGTGGAGACCGGCAGGTGGGGTCCGTGCTGCTCGGTGGATCCCACCGGTATGATGGCCGCGGCGCCCGCCGATATGCGCCCCCTCAGGGCCGGGTCCGTCCGGGAGTGGAGGTCCATGTCACTCCTGCCGGATGTGGACCTTCCGCCAGTGTACTTGGAGGCGCCCCTCAAGATGCATCCGCACCGCCTCGGTCAGCGTCTCGGCCTCCAGCCTCTGGCCGGTGGACTTGATGGAGTCCAGCGTGTCTTCGGCATCCACCGGGAACGATTTTTGCAGTATGATGGGCCCCTGATCCAGGTTCTCGGTGACATAGTGGGAGGTCACCCCTATTATCTTGGTGCCCCTCTCGTACGCCTGCATGTACGCGTATGCCCCCGGGAAGGCGGGCAGCAGGGAGGGGTGTATGTTGATTATGCGCCGTGGATACCTCCAGACAAAGTTGGGTGTGAGTATGCGCATGTACCTGGCCAGCACTATAAGGTCTATGCCGTATCGCCGGCATACCTCGATCAGATGCGCCTCGGCCTTCTCCTGGTCCCGCTCCCGCACCGACACGAAGGGTATGCCGGCCCCCTCGGCCCGCCCCTTCAGGGTGTCTTCGGTGCCCACCACGACGGATATGCGGCCCCTCAGCCGGCCGCCGGAGGCTGCCTTTAGAAGGTCCTCCAGGCAGTGCCCCTCCTTAGTCACGAACACGGCGATGTTCTGCAGTCCGCTTGAGGCATGGTACACGTTGACGTCCATTCCCTCCTTCCCGGCCAGTACGTGCAGCTCCGAGTCGAAGGACTCCGCGTCCAGATCCTGGAAGGACGCCTCCAAATACATGCCGAAGAGCCCCTGTATAACGTTCTGGCTCACGGCCTCTATGTTGCCCCCCCGGGCAAATACGAACCCGGTGAACGCGGCGACTATGCCCTCCCGGTCCTCGCCCACCACGGTTATCCCCACCCGCTTCCTGTCCATACGGTGCGGCGCCGGGGCGGCCGCCATTATTAACCATGTGCGGGAGGCGGGATTCGAACCCGCGAACTCCTCAGAGACAGGGTCCTAAGCCCTGCGCCTTTGACCGGGCTTGGCAACCCCCGCGGGAGCAGTCGGGGGAGGGGCGAACTTATCTGTATCGCGGAGACCGGCGGGAATTGCTGCGGTGCGTTGGTTGCCCGGGGACAGGTTGGCCGGCGCGGCGTCGCTCCAGTACGGCGAGGGCCGTCGGCCCGGGGGGTGGCCATACGCCGAACGGAGCGGGGGCTGGCCTGCGGGGGGCGGCAATATTGTGGACATGCCCCGAGCGCGACCGGCGGGTCTGGGGCCATGCCGGCGGTCAGCGCCGCTGCGGAGAATCCGTTCCACTGGTGGCCGGACATACGCTTTGGCAGGAACCCAGAACGCGGAGCGGGCTGCCCAAGCCGTACGGCGGGTCGTCGTGTGATCATGAATCCGGCAGGGCAAAGCTGTCGGGGTCCCGCTCAAAGGCCCACCGGCACGAGGCGCAGCAGAACACATACTCCCGCCCCCGGTGGACAAGCCGGTCACCTCTCTCCACCTCGGCGCCGCACACAGGATCCCTCACTGCCGGGCCCTCCTTATGTAGTGCCATCCTATGGGTGTCAGGATCATGGCGGCCAGCAGGGCGGGGACGGTGTCGGGGGGCAGCAGGGCGGGCGTCGCGTGCGTATGGGATGCCACGTGAAACTCGGGCGGGATGGACAACATCGAGGCCAGGTTGTTCCATCCTATGTGTATTACGGTGTCCTCGTACCACTGGTGGCCGCCGGGGATGCCGTTTACCACCAGGAACGACCCTATCGCTATGAGCATCCAGCCGCTGGCCGCCTCTATGGTGCGGCGGCGGGCCGCCACCCCCCGCGCCGCGTTCACCCCCATTATGCCCAGCACCGCCAACAGTATCAGAGGGACGGCCCGCCCGAAGCCGTGCACGGCCCCCAGCCCCGCCCCGATCTCGGCGCTCCCGGTTCCGGCGACGTACACCAGCAGCCAGTAGAATAGGGGGTTGGGGCAGCCCACCCCGGCGTTGCCCAGAAGCAGCCCCATGAGGAGCGACTTGGCGTAGTCGCCCCTGCCCTGTATGAACCGGGGGGTGCCTGAGTATGCGGGCAGCCGCAGCCGCACCAGGTCCAGCTGCGAGAGGCCGAACACGAAGGCGATCGCCCCGGCCGCCAGGAACATGTACCGGGAGGCCCCGTCCAGGCCCACCGTGCCGCCCAGCACGCCGGCCCCCATCGTGTATATGGTGATGGTGGCCGTGAGGCCCGCCCCGAAGAGCAGCGCCATGACGGGCCCCCGGCGGGCGCCCCGGCCCATGCTCATCGGCACCACTATGAAGACCAAGGGGAGTGTGCAGGGCAGCGCTATCATGGAGAGGCCCGCCACGTACGAGAGCACCAGCCAGGACGGGTACGAGACCTCGGCCCCGGCCCGGACCGAGACGCCGTGGGTGGCCGCAAATACGGCGCCCACCACTATCATGGACACCAACGCAAAGGCCGACACCACCAGGAGTTTCTTTGCGGAATCGGCGGCCATCGGCGTGATACTCCGTGCGCCGATATATGGCATGCGCTGCCGGGCATGGGTTCGCGGGGAACCGCTGCCAAATGATACACTGCGGTTCCATTGGTGTGGGCCGCGCCCCGGGGCCGGCCGGATCCGGAGCACGCCGCAGCATGCTGTAGTGCCCGAGAGATGATTAGTAATTGGCATTTTGAGCGTGAAATCTTGGGGACTTTGAGCGTAGAATCCTTATTGCTAATCACTGGATGCGCCGCCCTTTCGTCCGGCCCGGCATTTGGGCCGGGTTCTGTTCAATTTGGCGGCCCGGCTGGCGCGTGAGGCCGCTTAGGCTGGACGGACACCACGTAATCGTGTTACTATATGGCCTCGGTGTGAGCGACGAACCGCGGGAACCGCCGTATTCCCGAGGCCGTTCCGCATCATACCATCTGGTATCCCGGCCACCGGCAGTCCCGGCATTCTGGACATGTGACAGACCGTGCGGGCATCCGCCGATCGTGACGGTGTCCGGCGCCGACGGGTGCCGGCGCGCCGCCCCGACAGGGTACGGCGGCCTTGGCAGTACGGCCGCCTATGCGGCGCCCGGTCCGGCCTTTCTGACCGGCCTCTTTGGCTGCGCTTCGGGGATCACCGTGACCGGCGCCTCGTTCACTATGATGGTGGGTATCTGGTTGTCCGGCGCTATCACGAACTTGGTGCCTTCCCTGAGCGCCTCTTCGGTGACGCGCAGCCTCTCCAGCATCTGGGCGTTGCCTGTGAAGTGCTCATCGGCGGCATCGTTGACCAGCTCTATCTCCCTGGCCTTGGCTTCGGCGACGGTAATTATCGCCGTGGCCTCCCCCTCCGCTATCTTTATGGCGGCGCGCTTCTCGCCGTCGGCCTTGGTCTCGACGGCCGTGGCAAAGTCCAATGCGGCCTGCTTCTCGTTCTCGGCCTTGATTACCATGTTCATGGCGTCCTGGACGTCCTCCGGCGGCCGAACCTCCTTCAGCTCGACCCGGACTATCCCTATGCCCCAGCTCTTGGTCTCCTCTGTCATGCTTTTGTGTATGGCCTTGTTCAGGCTGGCCCTGTCGGAGTTGACCTGCTTGAAGTCCTTCCTCCCTATCTCGTTTCTCAGCGTGGTGCGCGCCAGCTCCACCACCTGCCGGTAGTAGTTGTTCACGTTGTACAGGGCGGACTTCAGGTCGGCCTCGCTGACCCGCTCCATGAGGTTCAGCATGCTGTCGCCGGTCTTGCCGACGCGGAAATAGACCTGCGCGTCGACGGTGCAGTTCAGGTTGTCCCTGGTTATCACGTCCTGCTTCGTGACGTCGACCAGCTGCTCGGTCACGTTCACCTTGTAGAGCTTTTGTATTGCGGGAAACACGTACGTGATGCCGTAGCGCCTGAACCCGGTGAATCTGCCCAGCGTCTCTATGGCGCCGACGTGCGTCGGCCGGATGACGCGTATGCCTGAGAGGACGAACACGGCTACAATTACGCCTGCCACGATTGCCGCTATCTCGCCTTCGGTCAATGCTTTGTCTGCGACTGGTGCGTATTTAAAGACTGGTCCGAAGGTTTCGGCACGGACGAGTGGTGGCCTGAACTGGAAGACAGTGGCGTCTAGCACCCATATTGTCCCACAAGCGGCGCATTAAGGTAATGATAAACATAATGCACCGTCAAGAGCCCGTACTCGTGCAATCAGACTACCGCTCCTGCAGGGAGACCTTTCTTACGAGTATACAAATAACATCTACCGTATACACAAGACGGAAACTATTGCGGCGCGCCGCCCGTTTCGGACAGACCCTGCAGGCCACGTTCTAGCACCAAGCCTACCGGGAGGCCAAGGCACCGACCCGCCGCAGGCGGCTGCCCGGGGACGGCGCAGCCGAATCAGTCTGTGCGCCACCTCCTTGGCATGGCGCTTCACGGACAGGGCGCGGCGTTCTGGCGGCTGTGTGGCCCTCCTGTGCTGCCTGCACCGCAACTGCCACACCCGATATACAATCTAAATCATATTATGTAAAAAATGTGTATATTTACAAAATCGTAATCAGTAGTTGTGGAAACGAGCGCCACATGTTCAACGGCCGCAATATGCCTGCACTCATTCCCCGCGGCGTGGTGCGCACACTCGCGAGACTCCCGTCTACAAACGAGGCCCGGTACCACACACCCTCCGTATCTTGGAAGACTATGTCCCAGCGGTTCCGCCCGGGGCCCTGATATGGCCGCCGCACCCGCAGACGTGCAGCCCGCGGCGCGTTGCATCTACATCCGGCGACCTGTCCTTGCGGGGGTTCGTGCGTCCCGCGCATTCTGTAGTTTGATAGATCATTTAAGATCGTAGAGACGATTTGCCCGCCCCGACACCCGCCCTTGCGGGGTTCCAAAGTTGGTGGGTTCACGGGGATTCGGACCCCGGATCTTCGCCGTGTAAGGGCGACGTCATAACCGAGCTAGACTATGAACCCGGGGACGCGTACTGGCGTGGATCCTTTAAACATACCGAGTTGCCCCCGGGAGCGGTGGTTACCATATACGTGGACGGGGCCGGGGGGAGCTCCAGCGGGTACGGCTACTATGTCCGGGAGACCGGCGAGTCCGAGTACATGGACAAGCCGGGCCTGACCAACAACCAGGCCGAGTATTCAGCGGTCCTGGCCGCCTTGGAGAAGTTTGCCGATTCCGCCGGGCCGGTCACCGTACTCAGCGACTCGCAGGTGGTGGTCAGCCAGATAAACCACGAGTATGCCATAAACGACCCCACGCTGCGGGACATGGCCCGGGCAGTCTGGCGCCTGCTGCCCTCGCACGGGAACGTGAAAGTACAGTGGATACCCCGCCGGGAGAACCTGGCTGGCAAGATGCTGGGCAGCTAGGCATACCTTTGACGCGGCGGGAGTGGCACGTATGATCCGTTGCACGCTGCATTCGGATCCGCGGGCGCGCCTCACCCAAAGTCCACATCGCGCTTTTGCGAGGCCGACTCGTTTCCCCGCGCCGACTCCCGGAACTGGTCCTCGTGGTTCTGGGGGCCGTGGCCGCACTCTACGCAGGCCAGCCTGAACCCGTTCTCGTGGCGTATGTGCTTGGGGCATCCGCAGAAGCAGGCCATGGCGCGCTCACTCCCTGGCTCCGCATTATATCTTGCGATCCGCATACTGGGCTGGCCCGCTGCCGGGTACACATACTGCGGTTCTGGCTAACGTAGTACGGTCCGTCCGCCATCTCTGCTGCCTGTCAACGGCAATGGGGGAATGGTCCGGCGCGCACTTTCCCCGCGGCCCCTCGCAGACGACTTTGGCCGGCGGTCCTTTTGGGCGTCCCCACTTCCTGTATGCGGAGCTTGCAGTCCGCAAGCCTGCCGCGCGGTCCGCCGATGCGCTACGCGGGATCCTGCTCCCCGCTCCGGTCACCGTCCCCTCCGGCCTCGGCCAGCCGGCAGCACTCGCCGGGGGGTATGGCCTTGCCGTGGGGACTGGTGCGGGGGTGCCCCAGCAGCGTGCACAGGGCGTCGGTGAACCGGGTCTTCATGTGGTGCTCCACGCCGCAGACCATCTCCTCGTCTATCTCTATCTTGAGGGCGCTGTCCATCAGCACCTCCAGCAGCCTGCTGTTCCTCACCATCTTGGTGCCTATGCTCTCCCCATCGACGGTGAGGCTCACTCCTGCCTTGGAGTAGTTGACCAGCTTCATCCTCTTGAGCTTCTTTAGCATCTGCACCACGCTGGGCTGCCGGACATGCAGCTTCTTGGCTATGGTGCTTATCTTGGCCTCGTCCCCCACCTCCACGATGTGCCATATCGCCTTGATGTACATCTCCACATGCTCGGCCTCGGCTGTCCCCACGAAGAGCTGCTCGTCCTCGGCCATTGAATCAGGTGGAGCGGGAGCCTTCAAATAAGTATTCAAAGTACTTGCCAGCGAACCGGGCCAGTCCGGCGTGGTCTGCCCATATGGCCACCGTGTCGGAGGCCTCGGCGTCCGCCCGCTCGGGCCCCAGCAGTATTATGACGTAGCGGCCGTCGGCGATTATCCCGCCTCCGAAGAGGCCCTCCTTCACCCGGACGGTGGTCGACACCCTGGAGAGGTGCCGCAACGTCACCTCGTCGGTGCCGTCGGGGGCCAGTACCCTTATCCGCACCCCCCGGTCATGCAGCGCCCGCAGCCGGGGCAGGGCCCGGGGGACCAGCCTGCGGCCGGCCTCGGGCACGGCTATCATGACCTCGCTCCGGCACGAGTCGGCCACCTCCAGCATCTTGGCCTCTATGGCCGGGCCCGAGAGTACCAGGATGTCGGGCTTCTCGGTGGAGTCGCCCTTCTCGTATATGGGCGTCAGCTCGTTGAGTATGGTGGAGCGGTCCCGCTCAAAATCGGCTACCCGGCTCTGGCGGGTGGTCTCCAGGCCAGTCCCCGGCGACCTTGCAAAGTATCTGGTGGGCCGCGAGTCGCTGGAGCCGATCCACCCCTTCGCCTCCAGGGAGCCGAGCATCTCGTATATCTTGGAGTAGGGGACAGCGGCCTCCCGGCTGAGCTCGGCGGCGGTGGGCTTGGCGGCCCTGAGCAGGGCCGAGTACGCCCGGATCTCCGGGGCGCTCATGCCCAGCCGGACCAGCGCTCTGCGGGTATTATCCGAGAAGCTCACGCCCCCACGGGCGCCATCCCGGATATATAAGGGCGGAGTGTTGCGTACTCTTCCAAGATCTGGAGAGCCGGACGAAAGACCGGGCTGGCGCGGAGGGCGGGAATGCAAATTTGGACGCGCAACGCACCGGCTATAGATGTGGGGCCGATCTGGCCGCGGCGGGGCCGCCGGTTCCCGTTTCACCCGTTTCACCGTGGGTTGCGGTGCATTTGGGTTATATATGGGAAATATCGGCAGATATTCTACAGATGTCCTTGATACAGATATCCAACCAGACGCCCAAGAGCCTCTCTAAGCGCACCACCATACGCTTCACCCAGAGCATCTGCCCTGACTGCAACATGATATTGGATGCGGAGGTCTTTGAGAGGGATGGACGGGTGTACATGTCCAAGACCTGCCCGACACACGGAGAGTGCGAGGAGCTCTACTTTGGTTCGTACGAGATGTACAACAAGTTCTCCACGTACTGGGTGGACGGCAAGGGGGCACACGCGCCCAACGTCATGATTGAGAAGTGCTCCTGCCCCAACAACTGCGGACTCTGCTCTAATCACCTGTCACACTCCGGCTTGGCCAACATGATCGTGACCAACCGCTGCGACCTGACCTGCTGGTACTGCTTCTTCTATGTGAAGAAGGGACTTGAGGGGGCCTACATGTACGAGCCCTCGCTGGACCAGGTCCGCGCCATGATGAAGACGCTGAAGGCCGAGCGCCCCATCGCCGGCAACTCCATACAGATTACGGGGGGAGAGCCGATGCTCCGTGAGGACATAACCGATGTCATCAAAATAATGAAGGAGGAGGGCGTCGATCACATCCAGATGAACACCAACGGAATACGGCACGCGTTGGACCCCGAGGCGGCCCGGGATGTGAGGCTGTCCGGCTGCAACAACCTGTACCTGAGCTTCGACGGCGTTACCCCGCGGACCAACCCCAAGAACCACTGGGAGATACCCTATGCCCTAGACTCGTGCCGCAAGACGGGCACCACCGTGGTCTTCGTGCCCACCGTAATAAAGTCGATAAACGACCACGAGCTGGGCGGCATCATACGGTATGCGCAGAAGAACATGGATGTCGTGCACGCGGTGAACTTCCAGCCAGTGTCGCTCACCGGGCGGATGGGAAAACAGGAACGCGAAAAGTACCGCATCACCATACCCGACTGCATACAGAGGATAGAGGAGCAGACCGCCGGCGAGGTCACCATAGACGACTGGTTCCCGGTCCCCTCGTGCATGCCGCTCACCAACGTGATAGAGGCGTTCTCCTCCAAGCCAAAGTACGAATTGAGCATACACTTTGCATGCGGCGCGGGCACCTACATATTCGAGGATCAGGAGACCCGCAAGTTCGTCCCCATTACAAAGTTCTGCGACATACAGGGCATGCTGGAACTCTTCGAGGACAAGTCCGAGGAGATACGCTCAGGTAAGAACAAGTACTTTACCATGCTGGAGGTCGTCCGCAAGCTAAAGTCGTTCGTGGACACCAAGAAGCAGCCGGCGGGACTGGACCTGGCAAAGATGTTCGGCAACATACTGATGAAGCGCTCGTTCGACGCGGTGGGATCCTGGCACGTCAAGGGACTGTTCTTGGGGATGATGCACTTTCAGGACAAGTACAACGAGGACCTAGAGCGGCTGCAGCGCTGCGACATACACTATCTGACGCCGGACCTCCGGATAATACCCTTCTGCGCCTTCAACGTGATACCGGAGTGGTACCGCGACCGCATACAGAAGAAGTACTCCATCACCGTAGAAGAGTGGGAGGAGCGCGAGGGCGTAAAGCTAGAGGACGGGCTGTACCGCGGCCTGATGAGGCGCGGGGCTGGCGACGAGCTGGCCGCCGGGTGTGCAAAATCCCAGATGTTCCACCAGGCCTCGCAGGCCGTCATGTAGGTCCGCGGCCACATCATTTCAGCATGGATGTTCCATTTGGAGTGCTGCGCAGGCCATATCTGAGTGGGCGCGGGCCCGGGAATGTGCAGTAAGCATCTGAGCGGGCGGCCCAGTGCCGCTGGATGAGGGGTTTGATCCCGGTGGCTGATCCGGCACCTGCTGCGGCTGCACCCCTCCGCGGCGGCCTCTCATGTATCGGCCGCGGGCAGTCTGCGGGGGCGGCGCCCAGTTGGTCGTGATGGCCGGCTGCAGCCATACTGTCCAGCCACGCAGCAGGCCGTTGTAAACTTTGGCCCGGTTCGCCAGATGGTCAGCATCCGGCAGGCCCGCCGGGGGATCCCGCTAATCGGGATGGCCTCTGTTTCTGTACGGCAGGTACTCCGGCCGCGCCCCGCCTATCCGCCCGCCAGGCCGGAGATCCGCTCCAGGTCTTGGGGGTCCACCCCCGGATGGACGGGCAGGGACAGCACGGCACCGGCGGCGCGCTCCGTGTTGGGCAGGGAGACGCCCGCGTCATAGTGGGGCATCCTGTGGATGGGCACCCTGTAGTATACGGCGGCGCCCACCCCGTTCCGGCTCATGCGCTCCAGCAGGGCGTCGCGATCGGGGGATGTCACCGTGTACAGGTTCCAGTTGGGCTCCTCGCCCTTTCTGGGACGGGGCAGCCCCATCTCGGAGTCCTCCAGCATCTGGGTCAGCATGCGGGCGTTGCGCCTCCGCGCCCCCAGGAACCGGGGCAGCTTGCCCATCTGGACGGCCCCGATGGCGGCGCACACCTCGGGCATCCGCAGGTTCAGCCCGAAGGTGTCGAACGCATCGCCGCCGCTTCCGTGGTTGCGCACCGACAGCAGCCTCTCGTACGTCTCGTCGCTGCCGGTCACCACCACCCCTCCCTCGCCGGAGGTGGCAACCTTTCCGGGGTAGAGGCTGTAGCAGCCGGCATCAGACAGGCAGCCGGCGTGCCGGCCGTGCATGGTGGATCCCAGCGACTGGGCCGCGTCTTCTATGATGCGTATGTTGCGTCCGGCCACCACATCTGATATCTCGTCCATGTGGGCCACCCTCCCGTACAGGTGCACCGGTATGACGGCGCGGGTACGGGGGGTTAGGGCGGCGGAGACGGACTCTGCATTCATGGTGTGGTCGTCGCCTGTGTCGGCAAAGACGGGTGCCGCCCCGGCGGCCAGCACGGCGTTGGCCGTGGCCACGTACGAGAACGAGGGCACTACCACCTCGTCGCCGTGCCCTATGCCGGCGGAGAGCAGGGCGGCGTGCAGGGCGGCCGTCCCCGAGCCCACGGCCACCGCGTGCCGGGCGCCGGTAAACTCCCGTACGGCGCGCTCCAGCCGGCGCACCGCCGGCCCTCCCTCACGGGCAGCCGACGTCAGAATGCCCGACTCCAAGACGGCCGCGGCCGCCTCCATCTCCATGTGGTCGGTGATGGGTCCGTTTATGCGGATGGGCCTGTTCGCCATGCGGCGGCGCGGCCCATATCCTGCCATAAAGGTTGGGGGGCGTCCCACGCCACCGGGATTTGGGCCATCTCGGGGTACTGTCGCGCCATTCCGGCGCGGCCGCCTGACGCCTGGACCTGCCGGGGGGCGCTCGCGCCTGTGTATCTCCGGTACGGGCAGTGGCGCGCCGGGTAGGTGCCTCTCTGCCGGTTCGGCCTTTGGCATGGTGGTCTGGGGAATGGGGGACGATTCGCGTCTTCCGGCCTGTCGCGGGTTTTTGCACTCTGGCCGCTACTGTGCCCGCCCCCTGCACCGGCCGCCCCCAGTACATCCGGCGGCCCATGCCGGCATCTGAGGGCACTCATCAGAGACTCGGTCCTAATCTCGTGGGCTTGGCTCCGCGGGCGGGCCGCTCAACGGATGCCCCGGCGGCCCATCGGGCACGGGACGGCGGCAGAGCCTGGCCGGATGCGGCATGGCGGGCTGCCCAGAGGATATTGCATCGACACGGCGCATCTTGGCCGGCGCCCATGTGGTATGACCTAAATCGGCGGCCATTACACCATGCCCGTTGCGGATAACCAACCACACCGGCATGGCCGTGTACGGCGCCGCGCCAGCCGGACGTGCCAAACCATGCCATACGAGAGGGCGACATGGTTCGTAGGAGGTGGCCGGGTCGGCTTAACGATAACTCCGGCGGGGCGGCGGGGCCCGGCCGGGGCGGACGGCCATTCTACCCGCTGGAGGGTGACGGGGAGAAGGCCGCAGAATACGTCACCAAGGGCATGAACCTCCAGCGGCGCGGAAAGCATGACAAGGCCATAACCTTCTACGACAAGGCGATCGCGGCGGATCCCGCCTGCATTCACGCCTACTCCAACAAGGGGGCGGTACTGACCATAACCGGAAGGCCTGCCGAGGCTCTGGCCCCCTTGGAAAGGGCGGCGGAACTGGTGGCCGTGGCCGTGCCGGACGAGGACCACGTTATAGTTCACACGAACTTGGCAGGGGTCCTGGGTATGCTCGGAAGGCGCAGGGATGCCTTGGAACGTGCGGAAACGGCGCTTGACTGCCTGAACAAGACCGACCCGGACGACCACAGTCGGGAGATGGTGGCGCACTTGTTTGAGATGCTGGGTGAGGAGGCCAAGGCGGCGGCCTGCTGGAGGGGCAGCGGCGGCCTGGCCTGGAAACACCACGGGGAGGGGATGCGGCTTGCGAACGAGGGCAGGGACGAGGAGGCGGCGGACTGCTTTGATCGCGCCATCCGGGAGGACCCGTCCCTCGCCGAGGCGCACTACAGCAAGGGGACAATGATGCGGCACCTGGGGAGGTTCGACGACGCGCTCGACTGCTTCCGGCAGGCGGCCGAGGCCGATCCGGACTTTGCGCTGGCGTACAACGACATCGCCGCGGAGCTGAACCGCATGGGCAGGGACGACGAGGCGCTCGAATCCGTTGAGGAGGCACTGAGGAGGGATCCGGATCTCGGAGTGGCCCTCTTCGGGAAGGGCGTTATCTTGGCCAGCACTGGCCAACACAGGGAGGCCATCGCATGGTTTGACCGCGCCGCCAAGGGGGACTCTGACAATGTACTCATCCACATCCACAATGGAGAGTCCCACAGGGCGCTCGGCGAGAACCGGGAGGCCCTCCGGTGCTTTAACCGTGCCCTGGAGCTGGATCCCCGCGACAGGGACGCGCGGCGGGGCAGGTCCGAGGTTGAGCGGGCGCTCGGCACGGGCAGCGGTGGATCGTGGTGGGACAAGATGCGCGGAAGGTAGGGGGCGAATGTAGGCGGCGGCCACGCAATTCCGGCGCATGCCCGGCGGCCGCGCGCAAACCCGTCCACATCCGGCCGGCGGGGCGGCGCCCCGACACCTGCCGGCCCCGGGCAGACCCGGGAACGGCCCGGTAGTCAAAATACTTATGCCGATGGCTAGGGCAGGAAACCATGAGAGGACGCGGCGGCCAAGAAAGCCCGGCGTTCCACGCCCTCCGGCTTACCCTGTCTGATGCCCTCCAGGACGGCGCCATAGCGGCCGAGGCGGCCACCGCCGGGATCTCCAAGGCCGTCGCGGCCGGAAGGGACGTCCCGGGCCTGGACGACATGGCCGATGCCGCGTACCGCGCCATCTCGGGCATGCCCGACAGCCACCCGGACATCTTCCACACGGCAGAGCAGGCCATGGCCAGCGGCCCCTGGACCATGGCGCTGGAGGACATCTATGCAGACGCCACCAAGTCGCTGGCTGATACCCCCAGCAGACTGGCCCGCGCGGCCAGCCGTAAGGCGGCCACCGACGCGTTCTTTGGGGCGTTCGGCCGGGACGCCGTGGGGGTGGTGCGCAGCATCCGGTACAGGGGCGACAAGATCCGCCCGTCCGCCCACTTTGTCAAAATGTACCGTACGGCTCACCACGACATGAAAGTCGCCACGGGGGAGGCACGCGGCCCCGACAAGTTGAACGGCAAGTTGGCCGTTGACCGACTCGACGAGATCTGCTCCGGCGCCATAGTGCGGGCGGCAGAAGAGTCCTGGGGCGGCCTTTACATCTGCGCGGCGACCTTGGCCGTACTGGGACACATAATCCTGAAGGACACCGAAGAGTCGGTCGCCGACGCGGCTGGTCGAGCCGCCGTTGTCATCAGCAAGGCGGTGGCCGGCGATCCAAGGGCAGTCATAGTCGAGACCGTTCTGGGAGATGTGATCCCAAGGACCACGTACTACAACAGCCGCAGGAGGGCGCATGATGCGGCCGTCCGGGAGATCCACAAGATCTGCACGGACATGCTGACTGATGCCGTCGGAATGTGCATCGTCGAGGCGCTGTACGAGGCGTTCGTGGCCGGAGCCTACAGGACGGCCGCCGACAAGGCGTTCTTCAGGTCAAACTACAGGGGGGCCCTCGAGTCTGCCTGCTCCTTTGATCCGCAAAAGGACGTAGCCGGCTTTGAGAAGGACGGTCCCCTCCCCGCCCATATGGTCACCAGGTGGTGGATGGGCAACGCGCTGCGCTACCTGGTGGATGCAGACTATGTGTCTGCATCCGAGTCGCAGGATAACGCCGCCGTGATGGCGTTCTACGAGGACGCCTACGAGGCCGCCTTCGCGTCGGCATCCGGGGCAGCGTCCCCAAAGGCCCGCAGACGCGGGTAGGGTTCTGTCGCAAACGCGGTTGGCGTCAACGACCGCCCGCAACCTCCCCTTCCGCCCGGCGGGATCCGCCCCCACGCACGGGCCTGCCCGGTTAGAGCACTGCGCCGTGCAAGGATCGGGCTTCGTTCAGGGACAGCCGAACCATACGGCACCCGGCGGCCAAACCTGGCTGCCATGGCTGCTCACGGTATTGCTCCACACCGCGTCCACGTCTCGGTCTACGCGTATGACGCGGCGCGTGCATATTCTGGAATGGTGACGCCCATCTGCGGAATGTTGTGGCCCGGCAGGGGCCCAAAATCCCCCCATGCGCATAGTGATGGCCATAAGGTTTGCAAAAAAACCCACAACACATACGCGCATACCGACAACCATCCTTGCCAA
>JAGWAW010000189.1 GCA_021296165.1 Nitrosopumilaceae archaeon
TGGCGGGTTTGGGACATACGTAAAGGGGTTAATTTCAGTGATTTATACGAGATAATTCAATTGTGAATATTCCCCATTCTACAGAGATTATACATAGACACCCGGTTGCCACTTAATCTCGTAATTTGAGAGTGTTTCGGTTTCTGATGCGCTATCGAGCAGGCAGGTGTCAACTAGGATAATAGGCATACACGATCCAAATCTATATTAAAGGAGCGTGCGCCTGTCCCTTCAGATCACTACAAATGAAGGAACAGACACACAGCCTAACGGAAATTCAGTGGGCAATAAAAGCCATACAGACGGAAATTGCAGGCCGTCAGCCATGCAACGATACATGCCGCGAGGCTGGGCTGTGGCGCGAGTGGCCATCAGATCAATGCGGTGCGCTGAGAATATGGCCAACATGCTGCAAGGCCAGGCCACGCAGAACCAGGCCCTGGCGCAGAAGAGCGCGCACATGGAAGACTCCGTACGCCAGTCCAAAAAGGTGATCAAGGAGCTCAACGCCCGGGCCAACGGTATACAGTGCGTCCCCGCCTCCGAGCCCAAGGCGCCAGGACGTAGGGGCAGGCCTTCCGGGCAGCCTGCAACCATAAACAAAAGACCTCAAAACATAGACCAAACCAAAACAATAGACGTGGACTGCTGCCCGGACTGCGGGGGCCACGATCTATCCCATGTGACCGACGAGTATGACAGGGTGGTCAGGGAGCAGCGCGTGATCAGCGAGAACGTAAGGTATGTGATCAAGAGGCGGCACTGCCGCGACTGCCAAAAGCAGGTCCACGCGAGCATACCCGGCGTGGCCCCGCACGCGCGCGTATCCACAAACCACTCGGCTGCCGTCGTGGCGCTGAACATGTCCGGACTCTCCCACGGCAAGGCGGCCAGGTTCAGCACCGAGGTATTAAATTCAAGAGTGCCCAGATCATGGTCCCACCGCAACAAGGCCGCCGCTGCCAGAAGACTGGAGCCAGAATATGATCATATACGCCGCATGATACTGAATGAGCCATATCTGCAGTGCGACGAGTTTCACTGGCCGGTGCCGGGCGAAAAATCCGGACTGAAGGGCGGACACATGCTGGTGGCGCGCGGGAAAACATACTGTTTGGCAGGGGTGTCCAGAAACCGCGCCATTGATGCGTTGAAACGATTTCTGCCCGATACAGGGGAATAGGGCAGGACTCGTATGCCGGCTGGCTTCATGCGGGCAGGCGCCGCCAGATGTGCATGATACACTAAAAGCGGATAGCAAAAAAGGATCTCAAATACAACAACCCCGACGGGAATATCAAGGCATTTCTGGAGCAATATTCCAGACTGTGCAGCAGATACATGTATGCAGACGAGATAAAAGATCTACACACCAGAGGGGTGGCTGCCAGGTGCCTGGACTCGATGATGAGCGGTGTGATGCACGGGGACTGGGAGGATGACCGGGACCACACCATACGCCGCTACAGAAAGAGGTGGCGCAGGGAGGGGCTCCACATGTCCACGTTTTTGTACGTGGATGGCGTGGATTCGAACAGCAACGGCGTGGAGAGGATCAACAGGGGGTTTGTATCCATACGTAGTGATGGCGGCGGGAACAGATCCGAGGAAGGGATGCGGGTCAACAGCATTTTGTTCAGCATATGTGCCACCTGCAGGGTCCAGGAAAAGAGCTTTTACAGGCATCTGGCCGCACGGCTGGCATGTAGTTTGATCGGCACAAACCGCCACACTGGTGGGAAACTGCGCGCATGACTTTTGGCGCTGTGTGGACCGCTTCAGAAAGCAAAACACTTTCAGATTTACCTCCTTTTCAAGTCTCCGCTTCAGAAAGCAAAACACTTTTTGGCGGGGCGCGACAGGTCGCCGTCATCCCAATCTCTTCACATCTTCATTAACTGTACTAATTGATTGCATACGTCGCCAGTATCAGATCCCATGCTGTGGACGCCTCCGTATACTTGCTCTCGCGCCAGACGGCGCACATGCATGCAACCGATACGGGCATCGTCAACTATCCCAGCCAAATTCCCTGCCCAGTAGTTGTTGGAGTTTGACGTTGTGCGGGCGGAAGTGTTTGACCAACATCTCGCGCGTCTCCGGGGACATCGGGGGATATTTCCACTCGTTGAGATTGCGGTAGGTATCATGCCGGACAAACGGCAAGTCGAGAAATCCGAACACCTTCTCCATGGTACCATTGATGTCATTTTTCATCTCCTCCGCCGACATGATAAGGAACTGTTCGCGGGGGTAATGCCCAAACCAGTTGTCCAGCTGGTCGGCATAGTGTCCCTTGGCCAAGTACGAGTTGATTGCGAACGATGCCGGGTCGTCATCCCGTAGCAGCCAACCGTTCCGGCCACCCCAATTGGCCCTCTCCGTATCCAAGGCGTCCTCGAAGGTAGAGGTCACCAACTTCTTTCGGAACATCATCTGGTATTGTGAATATGCCCTGTCGACTGGGTTGCGCAGGACTACCAGCAGTTTGGCGTCCGGCAGATATGAAGTCATCCTAGATGGGGCACTGGCATAGAGCATGTAGTTGATGCTGGCCTCGCCGGTCATCTTCCCATCATCGATGGGAAAGTTTGACTGGTACCACCCTTGGCCATACTCGTAGTTGATAGTGAAATAGTCTATCTCCTTGATGCGCGCGGCTGTCACCCCGGGGTGGTCGATGATGAACTGGTACAGGGACGTGCTGGCGGACTTTTGCGTCCCGATGATGACAAAGTCCGGCAGGCGCCGCCGCTTGGCGGTAATCCACCTGTACGGATACCTCCTACTGATTTTGGCCGTCCGGATAAACTTCCGTATTCCCATGCACAATCACCATGATAGTTGCGTACGGTTCATGCCATCACATCAGCGCGTTTACAATCTACCCATAAGCGGGGAGGCGTCATCAAAAGGTGGTTGGTGATGCTGTCATTATAAGTCCGTCGGCGCGTCGAGTCGTATGCGTTTAAGTTCACTAGAGTCTATGCGTAATCGCACAGCTTGGCAGCATTGGGTGGCCCGGCCCGTTCCGGCCAAGACCGCCCACCCCGGGTCCGCCCGCCGGCGGCATTCCGGCGCGCCCCGGTTTATGCGCCTCCGGCAGATGCCATTCGGCACCTACGCTGCGACCCCCTATCAGCCGCGTGCTGTTTACCAAAGTGTCACGGGCCCGCGTCCCGACGTCTGGGCATCGTATCGCCTCGCCCAGCAGTGACATGATGGCAGGAAGCGTCATGCTCTGCTCCGACGCGCCCGCCCACCCGAGACCTGATTGGTAATTAGCCATGAGATTGGGTTGGAACCTTCCGAAAGATCCAAGTACTCACACCTCGCCCAACAGTCCATGCGTGTCTACACGATCATGTCAAAGAACGCCCGCGCGTTCAGAACTACTGTCGGCATGTCCCTCGAGCGATTTGATTTTTTGGTGCGGGATGTTGAAAAGGCCTACCCAGAGGCCGAACGAAAGAGGCTCGACCGGCCGGGCCGCAGGCGCTATACCGGAGTGAGCAAGTTCGTGATCGAGATCTGATTGAAACTATCCATTAATGCTCCAAAACTACCGTGGGGAATATTCACAATCTAATTGATCTCAAACAATAGCAAGATTTTGTCGATTTTTGTCCAAAATGTGCCTGTCCCTC
>JAGWAW010000034.1:0-11226 GCA_021296165.1 Nitrosopumilaceae archaeon
TTCAGACCGGCCTCAGGCGGCACTGCACCCCGGCTGGTGTGGGCCGGGTGATCGGATCGAATTGTCCGCCACTATGCGTTTAGGCTCAATACCTGTCGACTTTTACCGACCGTCTGGTCTGATCCGCATGGCCTGACACGCCATATGGCCAGATCATGACTATACGTCTGCAAAAACTGCCATACCGACACAAAACCGCCGCTTACGAGTTTTCTGGCATCGCGCTGAGCCTAAACACATACCCGCAGACCAGCGGCTACGGCACCAGCCACTCCAGTATACGGGGGTGACACAGCAGGGCGCTGTGGGCCGCCGAGTCGGTGCCGATGCCGTAGCTTATGGTGGAGTCCCCCACAAAGAAGAGACCGCCTATATGCGGGAGGGTGTGCGGCATCTTGGAGCGCCAGACCAGGCCGGGCCTCTTGGCTGTTGCCTCTACAAACTGCCACACTCGCGGCCTCTCCCATATTATATGGTCTGAGAATCCCGGATATACACCCTCAATGTCCCGCCGCATCTTGTCGGCCATCTCCCGCACGGCCCCGCCGTTGCCGGCCGTCCCGGCGCCCACCGGGGCCCCGGCGATCATCTGGTGCTCTCCCGAAGGACACAGGGCAGGGCAGATGTTGGACGTCAGAAAGATGCCCTTGGCGGCGCCGTCCCCCACCGGGAATATTATGTGGCGCCGATCCAGGCGCCTGTCTAGGGCAAAGTGGACCTCCACAACAGATGTGGCCTGGTTGAGGCGGTCCATCTCCGAGATTGTCCGCTCTCCCAGTTCCTCGCGCCCCACCAGTTTTGCGGCCTGGTAGGCGGGAGCCGAGATCACCACGCAGTCCGCCCCCGCGAATTCCCCCTTGTCGTCCACCACTCCCCGTGTCCGGCCACCAAGCACCTCCACCCTGCGGACCGGTGAGGAGAGCCGAACCTCTCCGCCGCGGTCCCGAACGTACTCTGCCAGGATGCGGCATATCGAGTCATACCCCCCGCCGGCCGGGTAGGCGAACCTGCTGGTGCCACCCCGGAAAGGGTTTGCCCGGATTATGGTCCGGATGAACTCCCCCAGAGAGACGCGGCCGGGCACGTCCGCAAACGCCAGCATGCACACGGCATCAAAGAACGCCCGTGTTCGCGAGTCCAGTCTTCCGGTCACGTCAGCCAGTGGCCTGTTGTCCAACCTCTCGGCGCCGCCCATGCTGGCAAAGGCCATGGGAAGCAGGAGGCGGAGGAGCTTGAGGCGGCTCCCAAACGGCACCAGAGTGAGCCCCAGAATCCCGGCTATGCCGGCCGGATATCGGTGGAACCGCCCATTGGAGTGGAATGCTATATCGGTGACGGCGGCAAGGTTGGCGCGCCTGACCACCCCCAGCGCGCGCAACACCCCGTACAGGGCGGACTTTTTGTAGAACGGCATGATGTGAAAGCCGTTGTCCAAGGTGTGGTTGCGGTAGGTCTCCGAGGCGGTGCGGCCGCCCACCCGGTTGTGCTTCTCCATCACCGTGACATTCACCCCACTCCTAACCAACAGGGCTGCGGTGCAGAGACCCCCTACCCCCGCGCCCACTATTATGGCGGACTTCACGGCATTTATTGCGCGTTTCGGTGTATTTAATCCGGGGATTCCCCGTGACATGGTGCCAAGGCCGGACGGCCCCGGCCAGGCTGTGGCCGGGCGGACTATAGAGGACAACGCGTCACTGCCGCGGTGCAGAGGCAGTATGGTTCCGGCCGGGTATCAACAGCATGGCGCGTTGACATCGTATATGGTTCGATGGACCGCCTTCAAAAATTGAATTTTTTGCGTCGGAATGCGCATAATAGCCCGGCCGAATACAGCCACCTGAGTGCGCGCGGCTGGCCTGCCCGCTCTGGAATGTCGCCCGGCCGGAAGATGCTCAACGCTCTTAAATTTGCATTTTGTACGGCATGGCCGGTGTGCTTGTCCCTCCGTTGTCGCATGCTCCGGGGACGAGCACTCCTGCGGTTTCCACGATGCGGGATCGCGTCACTTCTGCCTACCCGGGATGCCACCCACCGTGTGCCCCGCCGTCCGACTGCCGCACACACGGACATACAAAATAATGCAAGTGCAGTGGTGGCCGCCCTGCTGGCCGCCGCGCCGTCTCACATGGTCGGTACATGCGACTCAGGGTGGCGCCCCAGGCCGGTGGGAGAGTGACGGGCCTGGCTACCCGTCCGCCCGCATTCTATCCAGTGCATCACTGACACTGGACAGGGACCACCGCAGACGGTCTGCATCCTCCGGCCCGATTGTCCCGTCCCACCCATCCAAGACGACGCGGGCAGCCTCTGCTATGCCGTTGAGCAGCCGATAGTAGGGGTGATGCTCGGCGGCCGTATAGGACATCTCCTCGATATGGTCCAAGCCGTGGCGGGCCCTGTGCAGGGGCGACGCGTTCGGACCGTACACGCACATTATGTCTGCGTCCGGGTACCTCCCCCACCGGAGCGGTCCCCCACTCCGGCCCAAAGCTTCCTCCACCCTGCGGCACACCACGCCAAAGTCGTCGTTCGCTTCTGCCATGGACTAGGCGTCACGCACCTCGGATATAACCTGCCGGATGCGCGGCGCGGGAAATTGTCCGGTTTGATATGCTAGATTTGTCGCCGCGGCACCATCCGGCAGCAGGTGCGGATCGGTGGGGGGTGCGGGCGCAGGACCGCGCCCGGGGCGGCTAGGCCAAGGCATGCATCTGGCGCGTCCCCGTTTCCCGGCAGTCCGCTTGGCGGCGCACCGACTCGGCCGCTCCCGGCTAACCGCCCGTATCGGGCATCATGCCCGCCTCAACCAGCAGGTGCAGTATGGCCGAGTCCATCTCGAGCGCACTGTCCCCGATAATGCCTGCCTCGGCATCAAAGTGCTCGGCGAACTCCGGCATGGTATGGACGTACGGTCCGGTGACGGCCAGCGGCATGGACTGCCTCTCCCAGTGGCCCAGCCACGGCCACTCCGGCACAGGGAGCATCCAGCGGTCGTCAAAGTGCCTGTCATATTCCGTCAGGTCGGACATGGCGGCGCGCTGGTACACTATCCACGACTGCATCAGGTCGGCGTACGTGGCCAGCAGCACGCCCTTCCGGATGCCGTCGTTGTCGTACGACTCGTCGGTGAACGGCTCCACCACTGACTCCACGGCATGGCTTTCCCCGTCTACCGTGTCATATGACGCCCGCAGCGTGATGGGAGACGTGCAGTCCACGATGCACCTATCCTCCAGTTTTACCAGTATTATGCCTCCCCGGACCTCCCCGCCCACGCTGGCCGACGGGAAGAGCGTGTTCACGTGGAGTATGGTGCCGGTGGCGCGGTCCGCGTCAGGCGAGCCGTACACCCTGGATATCGCCCAGTCGTCCGACTGTATGGACAGCTCCAGGTCGAAGACCAGCGGCGTGACCATAAAGTCGAACTCGTCCACCATCCTTTGGTTGAACTCGTCGGCCGAGTGGACCGAGTAGTAGTTGGCGCCGCGCACCTTGCTGATCGCGTCTATGAGTTCGGTGTTAAAGTCCAGCCCCATTCCCACGAACGTCGTGTGTATTCCGGCGTCGGCGTTTGCCTCCACCATTCCCAGCAGGCCGCCGGGGCTGGTGTCACCTATATTCGGCATCGCGTCGGTCAGGAATATTATGCGGTTGGCCCTGCCGGACTCCTCGTGCCCGGCGAACAGTTCGGTGCCGGCCCGCATGCCCCCTTCCATGTACGTGCCGCCGTCCGGGTATATGCCCATTATGTTCCCCCTCAGCTCGCCGCGGTCGGTGCCGTTCATCGGCAGGAGCGGCCGCGCCACGTGCGGCCTGTCGTCAAAGAGTACGATGCCCAGCGTGTCGCCGGGGCCGAGCATGTCGATCAGTCCCGCCACCGCCCTGTTGGCCGCCGCCATCTTGGTTGTGGACTCGAATCCTGGCCTTGCACCAGGGCTGTCATAATAGTATGATTCCAGCGTACCCGACATGGAGCCGGAGACGTCCAGCACCACGACCAGATTAAGGTCGGGGCGTTCAAATTCGGCGGCCTTCAGGCCGGAGTCGAGGCCGACGGATAGCCACGCCTCCATGTCCCCCGACAGGGGATCGCGCGCCACCGCCCGGGAGTACGCCGGGCAGAACAGCTCGTCGCATGCGCGGTCCGAGCCGGTGTCAAAGTAATAGTCGTGGAATAGTCCTTCCGGCGTTATGTCGGTGGCCAGCGGCAGGTAGCCGTGCTCTATGTTGGCGCGGAAGTTGGCAACGTCCTGGGCGCCCCCGACGGACAGCCCCAGAGTAGAGTCTGCGGACAGCCCCTCTGTCATGGCCATGGACGTCTGCGGCTGTACGGTGCCGCCGCCGGAGCTCGTTGTACGGGCCACGGGGCCGTCCCGCGCCGCCTGCGGGCTCCAGACGTTGGTATCCGCCGGCCAGACATCAAGGCCGAGATCTCCCAAGAATGCGACCGCCGCTGCGGACAGACAGACACGCTGGCCCCACAGTATGAAGAAATCCTGCCCCTCCGCGCACTCGGCGGGCTGCGCGTCGGCCAAAGCAGAGCCTGCATTGGCGGCTCCTGCCAGGGCGCCTGCGACAAGCAGTATGGCCAACGGGTGCACGTCAAGTAACGCTGCACACCCTATAAGAACATGCGAATGGCGGGCTGTTTATCAGCGCCTGCACCATGCACGGCCCCACACGCCACGCGGCGCCCCGCTGTCCCCATATGTGGTACAACCAGGCTGCACTCGGCCCGGGAGACCGGCAGGTGTATCAGGCGCCGATAACTCAGCAACCCACCGTCTTTGGCCTGGCCGCAATTCCATGTGGATATGGTGCGTCTGGATCAGTACATGGATACATACTACACCAGACTAACAGATGACTCCTGTACCAACGGTGGCCAACTCATGGATTATTCCGCGCCGCGTCGGCCAATCTGCCGGCGGGCAATCCGGCGTACCGATCACGACAATTTCCCAAAGCGTACGAATATCGTTTATAAGAGGACCGTCCCCGCCGCCCCGTATAATGGCCTCCAAGAACAAGCCGGCGGCTCAGGCCCGCTCCAAAGCATCCAAGCCGTCCAAGGACTCCAAGAAGGACAAGGGCCAGGGCCCTCTCAAGGCAGAGATTGTGGTCGCACTCACCGAAAAGCAGGCGGCCAAGCCCCTCAAGGGTGCCAAGGTCATCACCGCCCAGGAGCTGGCCAGGCACACCGGCGTAAAGATCTCGGCGGCCAACGCGTACCTCAAAGCGGCCGTGGGGAGCGGGTCCGTAAAGCGGGTTGGCGGCTACAGCGGCCACTGGCTGTATCAGGTAGTCTCCTCGTAGATATCCACCGCATCCCCCGGACCCACCGTCCTGAGAATGCCCGCATCCCCCTCCATGGCGCCTATGAGTGCCATAGGCTTCTTGGTGGAATACGGCCCGGTCACAAAGCATATGCACCGCTGCCCGGGCAGGAACGCCACGTCCCCCGCGTGAAACTCGGTGCGCCCCCGCTCCAATCCCGACTTTATGTCCGTATTGACGTACGTCATGTTGCCCGATACGTGGGCGTTTCCCCGTATGGGCAGCGCGTCCAGAATCAGGCGCACCGTGCGGGGCGCCAAGTGCCGCTTCAGCCGCAGCCGCACCATCCGGCCGGAGACCGTCAACACTATGTTTTGGTATGAGAGGGTCCGGCCCTCCAGTATGCGCTCGCGCGACAATCGTCTAATTCCCTGACGCGGCGGCCTGGGAGGCGGCCACCGTGGCTATGGGGATGCGGTGCGGTGAGGCGCTCACGTAGTCCACGCCCGCCGCATGGCAGAACCGCACCGAGTCTGGGTCTCCTCCGTGCTCCCCACATATGCCCACCTCCATGCCGGGGCGCGCCTCGCGCCCCTTGGATATGGCCAAGGCCATGAGCTCGCCCACCCCATCGGCGTCCAGCGTCTGGAATGGGTTGCGGGCCAGCAGCCCCTTCTCCATGTACTCGGGTAGGAACTTTCCCTCGGCATCCTCGCGGCTGAACGAGTAGGTGGCCTGCGTCAGATCGTTGGTCCCAAAGCTGAAGAACTCGGCCGTCGATGCCAGCCGGTCGGCGGTCACGGCGGCCCGGACCACCTCTATCATGGTTCCGAAGCTAACCGGGACGGGGCGACCGTTTTTGCGCTCCGCCTCCGAGCGTATCGCATCGTATATCCCCTTTATGTGGTCCAGCTCCTCTACGCTCCCCACCTGCGGCACCATGATCTGCGGCATGGCCCTGACGCCCCGGCGCGTCAGCGAGGCGGCCGCCTCAAAGACCGCCTTTATCTGCATCTCGTATATCTCCGGATAGGTGACGCCCACCCGGACGCCTCGGTGCCCCATCATCGGGTTCACCTCGGCCAGCTCCCGGGCCCTCGCCAGCACCGGCTCCTGCGCCGCCGCCTCGTCCCCGGGCATCTGCGCTATGCGGCCGGCCAGCTCCTCGGGATTGGGCAAAAACTCGTGCAGCGGGGGGTCCAGCAGCCGTATGGTGACCGGATACCCCTCCATGGCCTTGAGTATCTTGGCAAAGTCGCTGCGCTGCAGCCTCTGCAGATCAGCCAGCCGCGCCCGGCGCTCGACCTCGTCCCGGGCCATTATCATGCGGACGAACAGCCCTATGCGATCCTCGGCGTTAAACATGCGCTCGGTGCGGCACAGCCCTATCCCCTCGGCCCCGTACTTGCGGGCCAGCCGGGCGGCCTCCGGGGTGTCGGCGTTGGCGCGTATCCCCAGCCGCTTGCCCTTCCGGGCCCACTCCAAGACGGTCCGGAAGTTCTTGGTCATCTTGGGGCGCACGGTGGGAACCACGCCCAGATACACGTTGCCCGTGGCGCCGTCAATGGTTATGCTCTCGCCGGAGCGCATCACGCGGTCCCCGGCAGTGCACGTGCCGGAGGCGGCGTCTATCCTCAACTGGGCGCACCCCACTATACAGGGCTTTCCCATCCCCCGGGCGACCACGGCCGCATGTGACGTCTTTCCGCCCCGGCTGGTAAGTATGCCCGCCGACGCAAAGAACGCCGGGACGTCCTCGGGCTTGGTCTCCTCCCGGACCAGTATTACGGACTCGCCGGCCTCGCCCAGCTCCACGGCCTCTCGGACGTCGAACACTACGCGGCCGGAGGCGGCGCCCGGCGAGGCGGCTATGCCCCGGGCCAAGATATCATGATCCTTGGAGGCCTTGGCATCTATGCTGGGGTGGAGCAGCTGCTCCAGCTGCTCGGCCGATATGCGGGAGACGGCCCGCTCCCGGTCTATGAGCCCCTCGGCGACCATATCCACGGAGGTGCGGATCATGGCCGACGCGTTCATCTTGGCGTTTCTGGTCTGCAACAGGTAGAACCGTCCCTGTTCCAGCGTAAACTCAATGTCCTGGGGCTCCCGGAAGTGCTTCTCCAGCGTGCTGCAGGTCTCCGCCAGGGTGTCGTACGCCTCGGGCAGCTC
Source organism: Nitrosopumilaceae archaeon (assembly GCA_021296165.1). GTDB lineage: Archaea > Thermoproteota > Nitrososphaeria > Nitrososphaerales > Nitrosopumilaceae > VYCS01. The sequence continues at coordinate 7,450 of JAGWAW010000034.1, forward strand.
CCGCGCCATGCGGGCGACCGGCTTGGGCGTCCGCGTGCCGGCCACCACGTCCTCGCCCTGCGCGTTCACCAGATAGTCGCCGAACAGTCTGCGGGAGCCATCCCCCGGATCCCGTGTAAATATCACGCCCGTAGCCGAGTCTCCGCCCATGTTCCCGAACACCATCGACACCACGTTGACGGCTGTCCCGTCGGCGATGTCGAGGGTGATGTGGTTCTTCTCCCGGTACACCACCGCCCTCTCGCCCATCCAGCTGGCAAAGACGGCCTTTACGGCCAGTTCCAGCTGCTCGTCGGGGTCCTCGGGAAAGTTGCGGCCCGCGTGCCGCCGGCAGGCCTCCTTGTACTGCGATACGACGTCCCGCAAAGAGTCCTCGCTGAGCTCTGCATCTCCGGTCACACCCTGCCGCTCCTTGGCCGCATCCAGTATATCGTCGAATGTCGAATCGTCCACCCCGAACACGACCTTGCCAAACAGCTGCACGAAGCGGCGGTATGAGTCCCAGGCAAAGCGCGGGTTCCCGCTCTGTTCGGCCAGGCCCAGCACGGTGTCGTCGTTGAGGCCCAGGTTCAGTATGGTGTCCATCATGCCGGGCATCGATATGGCCGCCCCCGACCTCACCGAGACCAGCAGCGGGTTCCTTGCGGACTTCCATTTCTTGCCCGCCTCCCGGGCTATGCGGGACACATTCCGGCGTACCGCCCTCATCACCTTGTCTGATATGGTGCGGCCGTTCCTGTAGTAGTCCTTGCAGACGGCCGTGGTGATCACGAACCCGGGCGGGACGGGCAGCCCCAGAGACGTCATCTCGCAGAGTCCGGCGCCCTTTCCGCCCAAGAGCCTGCGGCTCTGTCCGTGTCCCTCATCAAAGAAGTATACCGGCTTCACGGGCGGTAGGCCCCCCCGTGGGCCTTTTAAAGCATTGTAAAATGCGCTGACGCACGCCCACGAACTTGAAACACGGCATCGTAAATATTCCCGAGGCTTGACTCAGAATCTGCAGCGGTGCCTGGCCCCGTGTATTGTCTGCCTGTATATACTGGCGGGACATGCTTGTGTGCCCCAGAGATACTATATGATACAGTGACCGGTGACTGGCGTGTTTGGATGGTGGTGGAACTACCCGGCTAAGAAAGTCGGAATCTGGCTGATATGGGGGTGTTGTGGGTCGCGCTAGATGCGATCAGGAGCCCAGATGCCATGGCAGCCTGACTACAACTTGGTGTCCGGTCTGGTATGAGGCGGTACTGGTTGCGCTCTGCCGGCATACCACGCGCTAAAAAGCGGCGAGGAAGACACCGCTACCAAGAAGATCGTACTGGTTGGCACCACAGTGGCGGCGCCACTGTCTGCCTTGTCGATACTGGACTTCGTGTACATACTGTAGCGTCCCTGCGGCCCTCTATTGAGATCCGCTATGGGCCAGAATTAACACCAGATCCTATTGACCTGTTTTTGAACAGCATCCTAGCCCAGGCGTATTATTCCATGGTACGACAGGTACGACAGGGCGGCCAAGAACTGGTCGTCGGGTATGAGGCCCGCCCCGTACCATCCCATCAGGGGTTCCAGCCACCGGGGCAGTAGCGGGTCGCCCTCCGGCCCGTACGGCATCATGGAGCGGTCTGCCAGCAGCCTCAGATCCTCCAGAAGATCATCGTCTGGTATGAGGCCACCGGCCCACCGGGCCGCATCCTCCCGCAAGTATGGCGGGACCAAGGGCGGCAGGAGGGGGCCATCCTCAAAGCCCCGCACCTTTATGACCGGCTGGGAGTGCTTGGGTATGTTGAAGGCCAAGTGCCACATACCCATCTCGTCTATGCTCTGTATGAACTCTACACCTTGGCCGTCCAAGTACACCGCGAAGGCCTCCTCCCGTGTCACGGGGGGTATCTCCAGGTTTGCGAACGTCTCGAAGGGATAGCTGTTCGTGGACTGGATGGTCACCTCGGTTCCGTCCGCGCTGAAAACTGGCCTATACAGCCACGAGCCGGACTCGTACCGGAGGTCGTATGCCTGGCCGTTCCTGTCGGCCTTAATGACAAATACGGAGTTGTCCGAGGGCGCAAAACAGCTGTAGTATGTTACCGTGTCCGATACTGCAGGATCCGGATACATCGAGAACTGGACGGTCTGGCCCGGCGCCACAATCCCCAATGGATGGGTGTTCCGGGCCACGTCCAGCGGCCCTTCGGCGCCGTGCACCACGGCCCATATGGCCGGGTCCTCCACGGCATGGTTGCCAGCATTTATCACGTATCCGGTGAGGTGTCCGTCCGGGTGTATCACGAGCGTCTCATCATACACCACACGGATGTCGGGCGAACTTCCCAGCGCCCGGCCCGGATACACCTCCGGCTCCAGCAGCGTGGCGCCGGCCGAGACGCCGGGCAGTTTCACCTTGAAGGGCAGCTCGGCGCCGGCCGGTATGCCGTTGTGGATGAGGGTCTGCGTATGTGTGTCCGAATCATCTTGCACCGACAGCACCAGGATGGGGGCGATGGTCCGGTCATGCCCGTTTTTGACGTTGCCTATTATGGTGTATATTCCGTTGGCATCCACGTACGAACCAAACTCGTCCAGCGGAATGTGCAGCTGGGCCGCCGCCGGAGTGTCGGCCGAGGCAAGGGCCGCCACTGCCAGCAGGCAGAGCGCCGCCGGCACACCACGCCGGCCATGCCAGAATGCAGTTCTCAATAGGCATAGTATGCACGACCCACAATTTATGTCGTATTTTTATGGGATGTATGGACGCCCCGGCAGTCAAGCTGGCCCGGTGTGGTCTGCCTAGGCCACGGTAGGCCAATGCAGCCTATCGTACACCCAAACGCTCCGACGGACGGCGTGGGTAGGGGAGCGCCGGGGCAGATGTGCGAGAACGCCCAGTCGATGAGCATCACCGGCATAGACTTTGGGTATTTGGCGCATAAACAGCAGGAAGAACAACCCGGTGTACGGCCGCAAGATCCAGGTAGCCCCTGTCGGCGCAGTAAGTCATGCATGCCTTCAAGATCATGACAAAGAACCCCTCCGAGCATTCAGGACGGCTGTCGGCATGCTGCTCCGATAGTTTGATCTTTTGATGCACAACATCAAAAGAAATTACGTGGAGACCGAGAGAAGATTGACCGCCCAGACCGCAAGCGGGGCTCGGCACGGGCGCCTGCCCTCCCTACGGTGGGACAGTGTGCTGATGACCTTTCCTAAAATCCAAAAATTAAGAATTGTGTGAGTGTTTAATTGAGAATGTTTTCTATGGTGTCCAGCTTGTCGAGAATGTCATCGATGTGCGCGTTGATCGAGGCGAGAGGATCCCCATCTCTGATTAGGTTTTGGAGATCGGTGCGTAGCATGACCTCTACCTCGCGCATCAGATCGCCCTCACCAGCGTTGAGCAGCGGGAGCTCCAAGAACTCATAATTGTCAAGATATGCCTTTACGGCATAGCTTAGCGCAAGGTCGGTGTTGCCTGCGGCCAGCTCAGCACTCGTATCGGCAAGCAGGCTTCTGATATTATCTATAAGCGCCTGCAGATTCACGTCTTCAGACTCGATACCCAGTACGCCGTTTATGCTACCGATGACTCTGTTGGTCAGCGACTCGACCTCGGAGGGATCCTCCGTCTTGTCGTAGGCGGCCTGCACCTCGGTGAGCACATCGTACATTATCAGAACCGTGTCGCTCCCCACATCAGCCGTATCTATGGTGTCCAGTATCTGCTCTGATCTGACCACAAACGCCAAGCCGTCCTGGAACTCGGCTCGCTCGACTATCTGG
>JAGWAW010000034.1:11247-11593 GCA_021296165.1 Nitrosopumilaceae archaeon
GAGCATCTTCATCTGGATGAGCTTGAAGTTGGCCTCCTCGCTTATGGGGCCTATCGTGGCATCCCGTGCATAGTCCACTATGCCGCGCGTCTGCTCTACGACCTCCAGGGCATCAGACAATGGCACATCCGAGCCAGTCCTATCAGCCAGGTTGTTGAGCGCGTTTGATACAGCTGCGTCAGCTGCTGGATCGGCGGCGGCCAGTGCAGGCTTCATGGATGCGTACAGCTCGGTTACCGGATGGAGTGCATGGGTATTCACTAGATCGTAGTTGCCTTCGTTCAGGTTGAGCTCCAGAGCCCAGAGGTGTCCCATGGTCTCTTCTAGACCGCCTGCGAGATCTACC
>JAGWAW010000034.1:11748-12070 GCA_021296165.1 Nitrosopumilaceae archaeon
GTAGTTGCCTTCGTTCAGGTTGAGCTCCAGAGCCCAGAGGTGTCCCATGGTCTCTTCTAGACCGCCTGCGAGATCTACCCTCTCGGGGCTGTATCCCAGAGCCAGTACGCCGTTTATGGCGTTGATGACCTCAGTGGTCAGCGACTCGACCTCGGAGGGATCGGCCGTCATGTCATAGGCGTCCTGCACCGCGGTGAGGCCGTCACTCATGGACGAGGCGGTACTGTGGCCTATGTCGGCCGCATCTATGGTGTCCAGTATCTGCTCTGATCTGACCACAAACGCCAAGCCGTCCTGGAACTCGGCTCGCTCGACTATCTGG
>JAGWAW010000034.1:12354-19327 GCA_021296165.1 Nitrosopumilaceae archaeon
GTAGTTGCCTTCGTTCAGGTTGAGCTCCAGAGCCCAGAGGTGTCCCATGGTCTCTTCTAGACCGCCTGCGAGATCTACCTTCTCCTGATCGTATGCAAACGCAATAGATGTGGCAGGTACAAGGGCAAGTGCCGTAATTATTGTAATTGTCAGCATTTTGTTTGCTTCTATCATTATCGCACGTTCGGCAATACACCTAATTTAAGCAAACTGTGCTGTCATATTATTATATTCTATATTTGTATTCTATATTTGTATTCTGCGAGCATATTAGAAAATTCGTGCTAGAACATTCACATTCCAAACCGATGGGACTGTTTTAGATCTTAACCGCGTGGCCGGACCGAAAAAGATCTATATTCTGATACCCTCCGCACCCCCATGGCAAGAGATACAATATAAGAAAGGATGCCAGCGAGACGTGGTCCGCTTCTGACTCTGTTTACGCTGTTTGTCCACAACGAAACAGCCAAACCGTTCCAGATTGGATGGTGTCACTGAGGTGTTTTGCCCCAACAGTGAACGGAAGAATGTTGCCAAATACTGTCATTGTCGGGAGTAGACATAGCGATACACATGCAATGGAGGTCCGGTGCAAAATCGGTCGACGGCATAACCGACCCGCACTTGCATCTAGCCCGTCAGCCCGGCCGCTCCGGCGGTCCAGCACGAGCGGCGCGGAGCCGAGTATTGTGTCCACGCCGCAACGATCACCGCTCAAACAGACCCGAACCGTGGCACACCGCATGGTCGTGTCTTGCTGCGGTTGCATGCAAGCCGCGTCCTAGCCCAGCGCCGGTTGGGTCTGCAAAAGCCCCCTGTGGCTTGCGCCCCATAGCACGTGTATGAAAATCCCCCATCAACCGGCTTTGCCGCAGAACCGCTATTTGGTGCTAGGTTCGTCCTTTATGGTTGGTTTCCTTGACTGCGCTTCTAAAATCACCGCGGCCGGCTCCTCGTTCACTATGACGGTCGATATTTTGGCGTCTGGCGCCATGACGAACTTCGTGCACCCCTAGAGACGCTCTCCATGACGCGCAACCTCGCTTGTGTCTGGGCGTTTCCGATGAGATGTTTGTCGGCAGCATCATTGGCCATCTCTACCCCCCTGCCTTGGCTTCGGCAACCGTCGCTATCGCCCATACCTTACCCTCGGCAATATTGCGGCGCGCTTCTCGTCGTCGGCCTTGGTTTCAGCGGCCGTGGCAAAGCCCAAGGCGGCATACTTCTCGTTTTCTGCCCTGATGACCACATTCATAGTACCTGAACGTTCTCCGGCGGCTGGATCTCCTTCAATTCCACCTGGACGATGCCTGACTGGTTTCCGATAATACGAAACAGGCGGAAAACCTGGCGCCGAGGCAGAATTCTCCTCTAATTTAGATCATGCTTGTTACACAATGTTAGAATTAGCCCTAATGTTAATAGAAACCGCGCTCGGGCGGCGTATTTGATGGGGCGGTACTATGTTCATGCCTTGATCGCCCTTACTATAATTTCCGCCGTTTCGCTTGTGCAGTCTCCGCAGACGGGAGCATATGGTACCAGTCATGAGGCGCAGCTACACTCCATAGAGATGGCCAGAGTCGGGCTGGATGCTGCCCAGTCGTCCCTGGATTCGGGCGATGCCGAGGGAGCGGCGCACGCGGCTGGCTTTGCCGCAGAGCAGTTTGTGCTGGACATGGAACGGCACAGGGCGGCCAATCCTAGCCTGACCGCCGAGATACACCTGGCGCTGCTGGACCTGCCGCCTGCAATACAAAGCCAATCGTCTAACATCGAGGCGGACATGGCCGCCACATACCGGATGCTGGAGGGATTTGACGCGCCGGCGGCGGACCTGCGCCTCACGGTATCGGCGCTGCTGGGCGCCGCCGAGGAGCAGTACGCCATGTACGACAGGGACGGCGTGGATTCGGCGTACGACCTGTCCTGGCGCCTCTTTGAGAGGGCGGACGCCATATTCAGGACCGATGCCGACCCCGACGTCATGTGGGACAGGGAGCAGATCTCCTTCTTTGACGACATAAGCGAGGCGGTCTCCGAGAGGGCCAGCTTCGTGCGGGTGGGCACTTTGGTAAGCGCCATACAGAGGGACATTGCGGGGACCGAGACCGCCGTCCTGGACCAGGCCCGGCTGTACGCAAATATCCGGGACCTGTACTCCCGCATGCTTGCGGCCGTGGACAACGGAGATTACAATACCGCCGAGGAGCTGGCAATAGAGGCATACCTGGAGAACTTTGAGCACCTGGAGCCGGCCCTAGAGGCGGTCGATGCCGAGTTCATGTACGCGCTGGAGATAGACATGCGCGAGGAGCTTCGCATCATGCTAAAGAGGGAGATTCCTACCGACGAGATACGTGAATTCGTTGAGGGGTCCATTCTGGTAGATCTGGAGAAGGGTGAGATCATGACCGCGGCGTACCTCCAGGAGACCGCGGGGACGGCGCCCGAGCCCGTCCAGAGAGAGACGGCCGAGCGCGGCAGTACGACCGGCGAGCAGCAGGCAGCCGTGAGGGACGAGATAGACTTCATACGCGAGAGCCTGCGCGAGATGCAGGCGCACTACAGAAACGGCGACTACGAGTCCGCATACGCGGCGGCAAGGACGGCATACCTGGACAGCTACGAGCACGTTGAGATCCCACTGCGGCCCATCGACCCGGACTTTACCCTGGAGGTCGAGTACCAGTTTGCGGAGCTGAGGAACCTCATAAAGGAGAGGGCACCCCATGAGGAGATCGGCGGGGTGGCCACCGCCATAGAGAGGAACCTGGACGAGTCAGAGCGGCTGGTGACCGGAACCGGACAGGTGGCCCCGCTTATAGCATTCTCGGCGTCATTTGCAATAATATTCAGAGAGGGGCTAGAGTCCGTACTGATACTGGGCGCCATAATCACATATCTGGAGGCCTCCAGAAACTCCCGGTTCAAGCCGTACGTGCACTACGGCATAGTGGCGGCCATAGGGGCGACTGCCGTGACATGGGTGGTGGCCTCGTACATAGTGGAGATATCAGGGGCAAACCGGGAGCTCATCGAGGCGGTGGCCGCCCTCTCGGCCACCGGCGTGCTCTTCTACGTGAGCTTCTGGATACTCAACAAGATAGAACACAAGAAGTGGATGGAGTTCGTAAAGGCAAAGGTGTGGCAGGCCACCACCACCGGGGGTGTCATGGTCTTTTCAATGCTCTCGTTCTTCACCGTATACAGGGAGGGCTTTGAGACCGTGCTGTTCTACCAGGCGATGCTCGGCTTTGCAAAGTATATGGAGGCGTACGTGGGCGCCGGGTTCGCCGTGGGGATAGCCTCGCTCTTGCTGCTGTACTTTGTGATGCGCAGGCTGGGTAGGCGGCTGCCGCTCAGGGCGCTGTTCGGGCTGACCATGGGGATAGGAGCATACCTCTCGATAGCCTTCCTAGGAAACGCCGTAAGGGAGCTCCAGGTGCTGGACATAGTTCCATATACCAGCATGCTCGGCACCATCCCCAGGCTTGACATCAACATGGCCACGATGACCGGAATATACCCGACGCTGGAGACGGTGGTGGCGCAGGTAGTGCTGCTGGCGGTGTACCTGGTGGCCGCCGGGTATGTGCTGATACTGCGCCCCAAGAGGGAGAGGGCCATGCAGCAGATGAGAAAGTCAAGGGGCGCGGGCGCCGAGGACATGTGATTCCGGATGGGCGGGACGGACTATACAGCCGGGGCTCGGTGCAGTGAGAAGCGCATCAGGGTCGGAATAGACGTGGGCGGGACGTTCACCAAGGCCGTGGCAATGGATGTGACAACAGGAAAGATGGTGGCAAAGTCCACCGTGCCGACCACCCATAACTCCGAAAAGGGCGTCTCGGCTGGAATAGTGGCGGCGCTCGGCAACATCCTCGCGGAGTCTGGCATCAAACTGCACGAGATAGAAGCGATCTCGCACAGCACCACCCAGGCCATAAACGCGCTGCTGGAGGCGGACGTGCACAAGGTCGGAATCGTATCGATGGGTGTCGGTCCGACGAAAAAGGACGTGGTCAAAAGGACCCGCCTAGACAACGAAAAGACCGGCCCGGGCAAGAGCCTGAGGACGTGCCACACATTCCTGGACACGTCCCACCTGATAACCAAGGAGGAGGTGGGCGAGGCAGTCAAGATGCTCCGCGGCGAGGGGGCCGAGGCCATCGTCGCAACCGAGGCGTTCGGTGTAGACGATCCCTCCAACGAGTTGTTCGTGATGAACGAGGCAGCCAAGATGGGCGTGCCGTCCACCGCGTCCCACGAGATCTCCGGCATATACGGGCTGGAGATCAGGACGTTGACCTCGGTGATAAACGCCAGCGTGCTGCCCAAGACGCTCCAGGTTGCCAACTTTGTGGAGGAGGGGATCCGCAGGATGGGCGTGGCATCCCCCCTGATGGTCATGAAGGGGGACGGCGGCGTCACCAGCATGGACACCTTCAGGACAAAGCCCATCCTGACCATACTCTCCGGGCCGGCTGCCAGCGTCGCCGGTGCCCTACTGCACCTCAGGATCACGAACGGCATATTCATAGAGGTGGGCGGAACCAGCACAAACATCTGCGTCATACGGGAAGGCAAGCCCGAGTTCCGCTACGTCATGATAAGAGACCACCCCACCTGCATCCGGTCCATGGACGTCAGGATAGTCGGCGTCGCGGGCGGGAGCATGGTCAGGCTGTCCAGGGGCAGGATATCGGCGGTCGGGCCCCGGAGCGCCCACATCGCCGGACTGACATACTCGTGCTTTGCGGATCCGAAAGACCTGGAGACAGGACAGATCGTCACCGTCAGGCCGAAAGATGGGGACGAGGAGTACGCGTGCATCCGGTGCGACGGGAACACCTACGCCATCACCAACACCTGCGCCGCCAACGCGTTGGAGATGATCGATGACGGGGACTATTCTCTCGCAAACGCAAAGTCGGCCAAGATATCCATGAAAAAGATTGGAGAGGAGATGGGCGTGTCATACTTTGAGGCGGCGCAGTCCATAATCCAGACTTCCTCGTTTGATATAATGAAGACCGTTGCCAGGATCCTCAAGGACTACAAGATGGATTCGGCCACGGAGATAATAGGTGGGGGAGGGGGCGCGTCGGTACTGGCGCCGTTCGTGGCAAAGCAGATGGGGGCCCCGTACCGCAAGGCAGAGCAGGCCGAAGTCATATCGTCCGTGGGCGTGGCCTTGTCCATGTTGCAGGAGGAGCAGGAGGTGTCGATGGTCGACCCCACGCCCGAGATGATATCACGGGAGCACAACAGGGTCCGGGCCGCCCTGGTGGACAAGGGGGCGATTCCCGAGTCGGTGGCGATAGACAGCAAGTTCATTCCGGACAAGGCCATACTCAGGATCACGGCCGTCGGAAACGTCGAGATGGACGGCGGCGCGGCAAGGAATGTCTTTACGCAGGACGAGGCGATGGGGCGCGCAGCCGAGATCATGGGGGCGGATACGGATACGGTCAAACTCATATTCAAATCGGGCCACTACTTTGTGTTTGGCGCGAACGTAAAAGAGAAGCGGCTACTGGGCAAAAAGGAGAAGCAACGGGTCGTGGCGCTGGACATGTTCGGCAGGCCAAAGATATCCATAAGGAACGGCAAGGTGTTCTGCGGGGACCGGAAAACCGTCACCGGATCCTTGGACTTGTTTTTCGACTCGAAGCACTTTGGAATAATGCCGGGTGTCCACCTGGTCAACAGCATTAAGGCGATGGATTTTTCCGGCCTGACGTCCAGGTCGCACGTCATGGCCGCCGTGAGCGGCGAGCTTGCCGACGGCGAGGACGGCATGGTGGTCGTGGACATGTCCTAGGCAGGGTGAATCTGCATGTAGCGCCCGTCCGCGACGGGCGGCCGGGTGAGGATGCGGCCGGCGGCGGCTGACCGGTAAAAAATGCGCGGCCGTTGCTGGCCGCATGTCGATATTTTTGGAACCGACCACATCCTCCGTGCACAAAGCCTCCCCGTCTCGTACGGTCGCCGCTTTCGGGAGTGCGCGCCACAATGGTTGGGGGCGCCGCTTTTTTACCGCTGGCTCGTCGGGCTGTGTGATGGGGTACGGATACGGCGAAGAGGCAGTCCGCCGCCGTCTGGTGGACGTGCTGGGCGCTTCTGAATCGGGCATGTCGGGCACGGAGCTGGCATCAGAGATGGGCATTAGCCGCATCACCCTGGCCAAGTACCTGATGGCCTTTGAGCAGCGCGGGCTGGTGAAGAGCCGGCCGGCCGGCAACGTGACCATATGGTACATGGGGAGGGGAGCGGGTGTCTACACGTTCCCCGACGACTATTTCCGCATAGAGTCGGCATATTTGGACATGGTGGTCTCAGGGGACGCCGAAGACGTATTCTCCCTGGTGCAGAACTGCATCCACTCGGGCGCCCGGCCCGCCAGGCTGGTCACCGAGGCGGTGCTGCCAGCGCTGGACTCGCTGGACCGCATGTACGACGAGGGGAGGCTGGGGGGTCTGGAGCGGGCGCTCCTGAGGGATACGATATCCAGATCACTCCACTACATGAACCGGCCCGCCACGCACCCCACTCCGACCAAGAACTGCATACTTTTAGCCGCCGAGCCGCGGGAGGTGATGACGTGCCGGGCCGCCGCCGCGGCCCTGCGTTCGGAGGGATGGCGCGTCCACTTCCCAGGTGACATATCCGCATTGGTAGACGTATTCTTTGATTTGGATTTGCGCAAGCTTCTGGGCCGCGTCTGGAAGGGTACTCCTGGCGTTATGGTACTGACGGTCTTCGGGGGCGACGGGGAGGCGCTCCAATTTTTAGCCGGATCCGTGGACGCGGTGCGCAAGGGCACTCCCGGCAACATCCGGTTGGCGTTCTGCAGCAGGACAGAAGGCAAGCGAATGGGTGCCGACGTGGCCTCCGAGAGTCTGGCCGACATACTGCAATGGTGCGATACTGTACACAAAAGCGCATAGTGGGCCCGGTGAGATTC
>JAGWAW010000035.1 GCA_021296165.1 Nitrosopumilaceae archaeon
TGCCAGTTTTGAAAACCTTGGTGATTATGATATCTTCTAAGCGTCGATCCCACGCTCAGAGGCACCTAAACACGTTCTGCTGCCGGGCCGGCGCGGCATATCAAGCGAGCCGTTGGACCACATCCAGGAACCCCTGAAATTCGGCGACTATGTCACGGCAATGAACCGGGATCTAGGCAGCCGCATAAAAAAATACAGGAATCATGGCGTCTCGACCATACTGCAAATGGCCGAGGGCGACATACCGGAGGACGTATACGCCCTGACGGTATTCCTCTCCAAGCTGAACTGCCACTTGGACGAGTATTTTGTTGTAGGCGGAATGCCGATAGCCGTTACCGCGTTCAAAAAGCTCGGCATAATTCCAGACAGCGTATACAAAACATACCTAGATGCGGTAACTAACGATCTAAAATCTATTGGCAGCAACATGGCGTATGTTGAACAGATGATGCCCAACATAATAAAATCCGTTTGCTCGCCGGTCTCATGGAGATCCCTGTCCAGTGACACCGATATAGGCAGCCACCACACCGTTGCGGAATACGTAATGACGCTGGCGGACGCATTCGTCTTAAATATTGTATACAGATATGACATGACAAGCGATGGACCGAAATACAACGGCATGAAAAAAATATATTTCCGGGATCCACTGTTCCTGCATGCTTGGAATACCACCCGTCGCCAAGAGTCAATATTTAGATCCAGCCTGGCATACGCTGAGGACACCAGCATAAAATCTCGAATAGCCGAGCAGACGGCCGCAGGTCACATAACACGCCTTGCGTTCAGCATATCAAGAAACAAAATGATGTACAACGACCAACTGTCCATCTTTTACTGGAGCAGCAAAAACAACAACGAGATTGACTTTGCCGTCCGAAACGGGGACGACATCATTCCCATAGAAGTAAAGTACAAAAACCGTATACGCACCGATGACATGTACGGAATAATCGACATGCGAAAGGCCGGAGGCGCCTCGGGTGGATTGGTTCTGACCCGCAACGAGATTGGACGCAAGGGCGGGAACGTGTTGGTCCCGCTGGCAGTCTTTCTGGCCCTCATATGACTGGCAATTAGCCGCCAATCGGTTCTTTCTTCAATCTAACAGTTTAATACGGCGCCGCCCGGCAGTCCCGCGTTGACGTGGCGGAAGATAACCGAGCGGGGATCCATAGCCCCTGGCAAGGGCAGGGCCTTTGAGGTGGACGGCAAAAAGATAGCCGTCTTCAACCAGAACGGATACCACGCCATGGACGACGTTTGCGTCCATCAAGACGGCTCGCTGGCACCCGGCAAGCTGGACGGTGACATCGTCGAGTGCCCCCTGCACTTCTGGCACTACAACATCAGGACCGGCGAGCTTACAGACTACCTCAAGGACGTCAAGCTCGACACATACCCGGTAGAGGCCCGCGACGACGGTGTCTACGTCGACATATAGATGGCCCCCGCGCGCCGTATCGCCACCATCACCATAGTATACACCGCCTTAGTACGGCAGGCCGCGGCGCCTGGCTGCACTTAGACACTAGATTGTTACCTGGTTTGGCACTAGGCAGATATCCCCCCTGCTACATTATATATCAAAACGCAGTCCATACACCATGAAATATGCAACAGTACTGTGTGCACTGATAATAGTGGTGGCAGCCTCTCCGGCATGGGCCGAGCCCGTACCAGAATGGGTAAAGAGCGCGGCCGGATGGTGGGCCGACGGCATTACCAGTGACGCCGAGTTCGTCGCGGCCATACAGCACCTTATCGAGATTGACATCATAACCATAGAGAGCGCGGAACAGACCGAGGCAGAACAGACCGAGGCCAAACAGTCCGGCTCAATACCCGAATGGGTGAAGAGCGCGGCCGGATGGTGGGCCGACGGCATTACCAGTGACGCCGAGTTCGTCGCGGCCATACAGCACCTCATCAAGATGGGTATAGTTCAGGTGGACGCGCCCGGCGAGGCGCAGTCCGAAGACCCGCGCATGGCCGAGCTCCAAGAGCAGCTGGAGGCATGCGCGCAGTACGCGAAGGCGTACCAGAGGCTGGATTGCGAGGATGGCGTGGAGCAGCAGATCATCCGTCTACAGTACGAGACCGAGGCCGTTCCATATCAGGTGGGGCCCGTCATCTACTACTACCCCGGGGCGCACCTAGAGATGACCGATGGCGGCCAGCCCCTGCTCACCATACGAATACTAGCGGTCAACGACGGCACAGACAACATTACGCTGTCCTGCACCGGCCCGGCCATATGCAACTACGATGTCACCGACGGTTCTGCCGCGTACAAGTACGCGTCCACCGACTTTACCAGCGGCAGCATAACCATAAAACCGGACTACGCCAAAGAGTTTGAGATAATATTCGGACCCAACATCGGATATGGCGGCACCACCTTCGTGTACGACCCGGCCAAGGAGTACCACTTCCGCATAAACGAGACGTTCGGATCTGCGTCCATACCACTGGATCTGGAATAGATCGTATGGTTTTTTCAAAAAAAATCCGGCGGCAAAAAGATAAAACGCCGCCCAGCCCAGCCCGCGCATGGACACGCTGCCGCCCCCGCTGGACTGGGGAGACGCCGAGAGCCACATATGCGCCTTTCTGGACAACGCGCTGGAGGAGGCCGGCGCCGATGGCTTCGTACTGGGACTGAGTGGTGGTGTGGACTCGGCGACCGTGGCGTACCTGGCCGCCCGGAGGCACGGAGGCAAGACGCTGGGAGTCCTGATGCCGGATGCGTCGGTGACCCCCCGCAGCGAGACCGACGATGGGCTGCTGGTGGCCGACACCCTGGGCATCAGGCGCGCCACCATTCCGCTGGACGGCATAATGGAGGCATACGCGGCCGGCCTAGGCGGGGAGAGGCGCGCCCTAGGCAATCTGAGGGCGCGCACCAGATCTGCCATACTATACCACCACGCCAACTCCGACAACTTGCTGGTGCTGGGATCCACTGACCGCAGCGAGCACCTGCTGGGATACTACACCAAGTTCGGGGACGGCGCCTCCGATGCCGTTCCCATCATATCCCTGTACAAGACACAGGTGCGCGGGCTGGCCGGACATCTGGGGGTCCCGCCCCACATAGTAGCAAAGAAGAGCAGCCCGCACCTGTGGCCGGGCCACGACGCCGAGGACGAGCTGGGGGCCACCTACGACACCATCGACCGCATACTGTACGGCGCCCGCGAGATGGGCCTGCCGCCGGAGTCCTGCGCCCGGAGCGCCACCGTCCCCGTCCGGACGGTCCGCCGCATACTGGACATGGTGGAACAGAACCGCCACAAGGGAGAGGGGCCGCTCCGGCCCCCCACGCCATGAAGATCCACGACACGCTCAGCGGCGACACCCTCCCGCTGAGGAACGGCCCGGTCCGGATATACCTGTGCGGTGTCACCGTCTACGACGACACCCACATAGGGCACGCCCGGACCATCGTGGTCTTTGACGTCCTCAGGAGGTTCCTGGCAGATTCGGGCAGGAGCGTCACCCTGATACAGAACTTTACGGACATAGACGACAAGATAATCGACAGGGCCGCCGCAGAGGGCGCAGACCCGCTGCAGCTGGCCGAGCGGTACATAGCCAGGTACCACGAGGACTTTGACCGGCTGCACGTGAAGCGGGCTGACGCGTATCCCCGGGCCACCGCCCACATGGACCACATCATATCCATGACCGCCTCGCTTGTCGAGTCCGGCCACGCGTACGTGGTCGACTCGGGCGTATACTACTCGGTGGAGTCGTTCCCACAGTACGGCAGGCTCTCCGGAAAGGACACCGGCGAGATGATGACCGGCGTCCGGATAGAACCGCGGGAGGACAAGCGCCGCCCCCTGGACTTTGCCCTCTGGAAGAGGGCCCGGAGCGGGCCGCTCTGGGACAGCCCGTGGGGGCCGGGCAGGCCCGGTTGGCACATAGAGTGCTCGGCCATGAGTCTGAACTGCCTAGGGGAGGATTTTGAGATACACGGTGGAGGCCGGGATCTCATATTCCCCCACCATGAGAACGAGATCGCCCAGTCGGAGGGGCACACCGGCGGCCGGCAGGCCCGCATCTGGATGCATACCGGAATGGTCACCATATCCGGCCAGAAGATGTCAAAGTCCTTGGGAAACATCAAGTCCACCGGGGCCCTGCTGGACAGGTGGGGCCCCAACGTCCTCAGGCTCTTCTGCCTGTCGGGCCACTACTCAAAGCCCATAGACTACTCTGCAGAGCTGCTCGCCGAGTCCCTGGCGCTGTGGAGGCGCCTGGAGGCCTGCCGCTACACGCTGGAGCAGGTGGCCGGCGGCGAGGGCGGTGGGGCGGCCCAGGAGTGGGCCGAACGGTTCGATGCAGCCATGGCCTCGGATCTCAATACGCACGGGGCCATCGCGGCCATGACCGAGATGGCCAAGAGCGTCGGCGAGATGGCCGCCAGTGGAAGGCTGGGGGCCGGCGAGGCCGCGGCCATCCTATCGGAGCTCGACAGGATGATGGGAATAACGGGGCTGCGTGTCGCCAGGCCGCCCCCCGGCGCCACGATAGACGGCCGCATGGCAGAGCGGCGGCGAATGCGGCTGGCTGGCCGGTACGCGGAGGCCGACGCCGTCCGGGAGGAACTCCGGGGCGAGTCGGTGGATCTGCTGGACTACAGCGGACGTACCGTCTGGGTGTATCGGGAGCGCATACCCGGCGTGGGTGCGCCGGACCCGGCGTGATTGGCACTAGAATGTAAAACAAGTACTAAGTTAATAGCTTCCGCGGGAACACCAAAACAGTGGCGTACATACGCGTCAAGAAGATCGGCTCGACCGAGTACCTGTACCTGGTGAAGAGCGTCTGGGACAAGAAGAGGGGAACCTCCCGGCAGGAGATCATAAAGTATCTGGGAGCGGCGCCGGATCTGGCCATCGGGGACATACCCGAGGAGTACAGGGGAGCCCCCAAGGTGCTTGAGTTTCTGGCCTCGCGGAATGGAGACACCGACGGCGTCGCGCGCGACCGGGAGAGGCTGTACTCGGCCCTGACCCGCAACAACTTGGACGGGGCGCTGGCCGTATATGAGGAGGTCTCGGCGGCTCGAACCGTGGAGGCCTTCTTCGATGCGGTGTTCAGGCCCGTGATGCAGGACATAGGCCAGAGGTGGGCGGAAGGCCGGATAGACATCACCGCCGAGCACGTGGCCAGCAATGTGGCCAACTCGGTGGTGAGGAGGGTCCGCGACAGGAAGGCTTCCCGGCGCGGAAAGACCAGCGTGGTACTATGCGTGCCCCCCGGCGAGAAGCACCACATGGGATGTGACGTGCTGGAGACATACCTAGCGTCCCGGGGGTTTGTGGTGTATAATCTGGGATACGAGATGCCGAGCACCGAGGTGATGGAGTTTCTGGGGAGGAGCAGGCCGGACGCGGTGGCGGTGTCAGCCTCCGGCGAGTACAGCCTGCTGCCCGCCAAGAAGATGGCCGACAGGATAGTCGACACGTACGGCATACCCGTGATTCTGGGCGGCTACGCGTTTCGGGACGTCAACGGCGGCATGGAGGGGCATACGGTGTGCAGCGAGACGCCTCTCAAAGACGTGCCCCGCGCGATAAGGCGGGCAGTGGCGGGCGCCCGATAGTATTCCCGCGCTACGGCTTGGGCGAGTCCTGCAGGTGCTTCCAGTCGTTCAGGAAGCTCTCCAGCCCCAGATCGGTGAGAGGGTGGAGCAGCATGCGGTCCAGCACCTTGGGCGGCAGCGTGACCACATGGGCGCCCAGCCGGGCGGCCTCCACGACATGTATGGGATGCCGAACGCTGGCCACCAGCACCTGGGTGTCAAATTCGTACTGGGCAAATATCTCCATGATGGTCTCCACGAGCTCCATGCCGTCCTGCCCTATGTCGTCCAGCCTCCCTATGAAGGGGCTGACGTACCTGGCCCCGGCCTTGGCGGCCAAGATTGCCTGGTTGGGCGAGAAGACCAGCGTCACGTTGACGGGTATGCCCTCGGCGGTCAGCGTCCTGCACGCCCGCAGGCCCTCGGAGGTCATGGGCACCTTCACCACCACGTTGTTCCCGCAGCTGCGCAGCCGGCGCCCCTCCTCCAGCATGCCCTCATAGTCGGTGCTTACCACCTCCAGGCTGACATCGCCCCGCACCAAGGATGCTATCTGGCGCATCGTGTCGTGTGGGTCCTTGCCCTCCCGGAAGAGGAGCGTGGGGTTGGTGGTTATCCCGTCCAGCAGGCCCATCTCGTTGAACCGGCGTATCTCACCCAGGTTTGCCGTGTCCAAGAATATCTTCACTGCATATCCCTCCGCAGCTCCCGGACACGCCGGGCAATATTAACCGATGAGATGCCGTGCGCCTCCAAAAGGTCTGGTATCTCCGAGTCCCGGGCCGACTCGCCGAAGGTGTCGCCCACCCCCAGCCGGCGCACCGGAACCGGGTACGACTCGCAGACAGACTCGGCGACGGCGGATCCCATCCCGCCGTGTACGTTGTGCTCCTCGCAGGTCAGGATGGCGCCGGTCTGGCGGGCAGCCTTCTCTATGGAGTCGCCGTCCAGGGGCTTGACCGAGAACATGTCCAGAACGCGGCAGGATATGCCCTCCTGGTGCAGCGCGTCGGCGGCATTCAGGGCCATCGACAATGTGATGCCGCACGCGGCTATGGTGCAGTCGGAGCCCTCCCTGGCCAAGACCGCCCGGCCAGGGGCCAGATCCTCTGACTCGTCATATATGATGTCGGTCTTAGAGCGGGCCATCCGCATATAGAACGGGCCGTACGTCTCGGCCATGGTCCGTGTAAGGTGGTACACGGAGACCGAGTCGGCCGGGACCAGGACCCTGAAGTTTGGTATGGCCCTCATGATGGCGATGTCCTCCAGCTGCTGGTGGGATCCGCCGTCGGGGCCCACCGAGAGCCCCCCGTGGGAGGCGACCAGCTTCACGTTGAGGCCACGGCCCGCCCCCCTGGACGGGTACGCCACGTTGTTCCGGATCTGGTCCACGGCCCGCCCGGGCAGGAATATGGCGTACGTGCTGGCGAAGGGTATCTTGCCAGAGTACGCCAGGCCGGCGGCCACAGAGACCATGTTTCCCTCGGCTATGCCTACGTTGAATAGCCTGTCGGGAAACTTCCTGCCGAACCCGGCAGTCTTCAGGGAGTCGGTGGTGTCGGCGCCCAGCACCACTATGTCCGGGTTGGCCCTGCCCAGCTCCACCAAGGCCCGGCCGTACTCGGCCCTCATGTCCGGCGTCATAGTAGGCTTGCCTCCGCGGCCATCTCCCGTATGCTGTCGGCCTTTCCGCCCACCGTGTGCAGGGCCGCCCACTTCTCCACCAGTTCCGGACCGCCCAAGCGATGCGCCTCCCGCAGCAGGCCCAGTCGCCTGGCCCCCAGAATCAGAGAGCGCATCTCGCGTATGGCCCTCCCCATGTCTGCCTGGCCCACCATCGAGCTGCCGCCCACGAACGTGCGTGCCCCGTCCGCAAAGCACCCGGCCACGTTGGAGGCGTTGACGCCCCCGTCTGCCTCTATCACGCCGCCAAAGCCGCGGTCCCGCAGGTACGCGGCGACCTCCTGCGTCTTCTGGTGGGACTCCTCGATGTACGCCTGGCCGGATCTGCCCGGAACCACCGACATTACTATGAACTGGTCCAGCTTGGGGACGAACGCGTCCAGCCACTCCGGAACGGGCGTTGCGGGGTTTACGGCTATGCCGGCGCCCACCTCGTTGGAGTGCAGGTAGTCCAGGATCTCGCCGAACTCGGAGGCGTCGCATGCCTCGGCATGTACGGTTATGATGTCGCTCCCGACCTCGGCGTAGCGGCGCACGCTCCTGACCGGCTCGGATATCATCAGGTGCGTGTCGAACGGGATGTCGGTTATGGGGCGCAGTTCCCGGATCTTTGCATGATCAAACGTAGTGTTGGGGACGAACGCCCCGTCCATCACGTCCAGATGGACAAAGTCGGCACCCGCCTCCTGGCACCGGGACACCTCCCTGTCCAGGCGCGCCATGTCTCCGGCTATGATGGAGGGGGCCACGGCCGCCTGGGACTCGAGCTCCCGAAGTATTATGGGAACGGTCTGGTGGGAGGGAGCCTTGCCGTGCCACTGGGGGTTGTCCTCCATGTGCTCCACCCCCCTGCCCTTGACGGACCTTGATACGATGATGACCGGCCCTCCCCGGTGGGCTAGGGCGCGGTGCAGAGCACCGTCCAGCTGCTCTATGCGGTGGCCGTCCACCTCTATCGTATGCCAGCCAAAGGCGCGCCATTTGTCGGCCGTCCTCCAGGCGGAGCGGTCGCCCCTAGCCGCCACCGGGTCCGGGCCGGGTACGGCGGCATCCAACGGCATCACCCCCTCCGTGTACGAGTCCTGCTGGACGTAGTTGCGGTCCAGTACGACAACCAGGTTGTCCAGGCCGAACTTGGAGGCGGACATGGTGGCCTCCCATATCTGGCCCTCGTTGGACTCCCCGTCGCCCACCACCGCAAAGACGCGGCCGGGATTCTTGTCCAGCCTCAGGGCCAGGGCCACCCCCACCGAGTATGAGAGCCCCGTCCCCAGGGATCCGCCGCAGAACTCCACGCCGGGGCACTTCAGGTCAGGGTGCCCCTGCAGCCGGCTCCCCAGGGAGCGGAGCGTCTCCATCTCCGACTCCTTGATGAATCCTGATATGGCCAGGTACGAGAAGAGTCCCGGCGCCGCGTGCCCCTTGGAGAGGATGAGCCTGTCCCGCTCCTCCCAGAGGGGATCCGTTGGATCATACCTCATGTGCTTGAAGAGGCAGCCCATCGCCTCGGCCATGGAGAAGGAGCCGCCGGGGTGGCCGGATCCCGCCGCGGCGGTGGCCCTCACCACCAGTGCCCGGGCCCGCAAGGCATTACGGCGTATACTGCAGTATCCGGAGCCCATCGCTCCGTGGCGAGGTCCGAAATTAATAAAAATCTATATTCCAAGATGCGGGAAAGGCGCAGCGTATACACTTTATGATCCCAGATGCAGCAAGCATACATCCTCACCGGGTGCGGTTGCGTGTAAGCTTCCGGCTACAGGACCGCTTTTGGAGCGGCGTTGTCAAAAACGGGAAGTCAAAACAGGCAATCGTGCCAGCGCCCAGTTCTGCTCAGAAATACGGCATCAGGGCCTCTCCAGCAGTGGCGTGGCCACGTTCTCTGATGGCCCTATGCCATACACCGACACGTCCAGACTCCTCTGTCCGATCAGCAGGTCGATGGAGCGCATGCGCCCGTCTATGAATGCGTCGCCGCTGGAGCGCGACTCCAGGTACGACACCATGGCGGGATCGTCGATCATGAATTGCACCGCCCCGCCGTTCCGTACCGCAAAGACGCCTATGCCCCAGAACAGCCCCACGTGCAGGGCCACGAACCTGGCCTGCATTGGGGTTATCCTGTCGCGGTATATGCCGGCCTGCTCCCGCCACTGTTGCAGCGTCTCAAATGGTGTTCGTATCGCCCAAGATATTGTGCGGGAGTTGCCGTCGCTGTACAGCGATACCATGCCGCTACGCCCGCAGGTCGATGGGCTTGTACTCGCACCCCTGCGGCCCGCAGTCCTTTCCCACGTAGACGGCCTTGGGGCGGTACAAGGCGGGCTTGGGGGCGGCCTCTGCAAACTTCTCCTCTATGACATGGGCTGCCCAGCCGGCCACTCTGGATATGGCGAATATGGGCGTGTTCAGGTCCATGGGTATGTCCAGCATGTAGTATATGGAGGCGCTGTACAGGTCCACGTTGGGATAGATGTCCATCCCCTTCCGCCGCTTCATCTCGCGTATGGTGGCCTGCTCGACGCGCTCGGTGATGTCAAACCACGGCTGGCCCGTCTTGGCGGCCAGTTTTCGGGAGAGTTCCTTGAGCACCTGTGCGCGGGGATCGTAGGTGCGGTACACCGCGTGGCCCATGCCCATGATACGCTCGTTGCGGTCCATCCGCTCCTCTATCCACGACTCGACCCTGTCCACGTCGCCTATGTCCAACAGCATCTTCATCACCTCGTAGTTGGCTCCGCCGTGCAGCTCCCCGCTCAACGAGCCTATGGCGGCGCTGGACGCAGAGTACATGTGGGCCCTAGTGGATGCCACCTGCCGCGCCGTGAAGGTGGACGCGTTGAAGGTGTGTTCGGCGTGCAGTATCAGGCAGACGTCGAATACGGCCTCCAGTTCCCGGTCCGGCTTCTCGCCGGACATCATGTACAGGAAATTGGCCGCATGTCCCAAGGAAGAGTCCGGATCCATCAGTTCCCGTCCGTTCCGAATGCGGTGCCAGCTGGCCACTATGGTGGGAACCTTGGCTATCAGGTTGGCTGCCCGGTCATAGCTGGACTCCTTGTTGGAGAA
This sequence comes from Nitrosopumilaceae archaeon, assembly GCA_021296165.1. Lineage (GTDB taxonomy): Archaea > Thermoproteota > Nitrososphaeria > Nitrososphaerales > Nitrosopumilaceae > VYCS01. The sequence continues at coordinate 10,358 of JAGWAW010000035.1, forward strand.
CTCCTCGTCATAGTAGCCGGCCAAGGCTGCCACGAACGCCTGGAGCATGTCCATGGGGTCAGCATCCTTGCGCCAGTTTCCCATGTTCTTCTGCATCTGCTTGGGAATGAACCTGGCCTCGACCATCTTGGAGCTGAACTCGTCCAGCTCAGCCTTGTCCGGCAGATGGTCGTGGAGCAGAAGGTATGCGGTCTCTTCGTACGTAGAATGGCGGGCAAGATCCAGTATGTCAAATCCACGATATATCAGCTTGCCCTGCTTGCCATCTATGTTGGATATGCGGGTGTCGGCCACCTCTATGCCCCGCAGCCCGATGTTTTTGGTCTCCACTATCTGGCACTGTACGCGGGTGTAATTAGAGCTTTTTGTCAGCCTGGCGGTACATACTCAACCCCTCTTGTTATCTAGGCCTGATTTTGACGTGATGTGGGTGTCTCGGTCTTGCCAGCGGCGCAGAACGGCATCTATCGACAACATATGGCAGTATGTGGCGCCGACGTGTACAGCGCGCCTAAAATTAGCGAAGGGGTTGAGTATGTACGCCTGGCGGTATGTGGAATCCAAAAAGTTGTTCACCCCAAGCGCCATGGGCATATTTGCTGACGATGCAATATGATGTTACCGAGAGGCTGCATAGAAAATAGTGTAGGATGGCCGGCGCTGCATACCATATGGGTCCAAGCCGGCATCTGGCGGTGTCCCAGACTGGAATAATCACCTGACTTGGCAGACTGTGCGTCTGTGGTGCGCAGGACTCCCCTGGCGGCGGACTTCCCGCCGATTCGGACACCCTATTCGTCGGCTGCGTCAGATCCCGG
>JAGWAW010000190.1 GCA_021296165.1 Nitrosopumilaceae archaeon
GCGACACCATCTTGGCGCGTCGGTCAGGCTTCACATGTGCCGCCTCCAGCCCTGCCATGTGTGGTATGTTATGGTATGAAGGTATAAAAATATGGTTTAATACTGGCAGGCGTACGGTCTTGTACGCATCAACACGTTTTGCAAGAGAACCGCAGGGTGTATGCAGCCGCCCGCCCTCGGATCTCCGCACCACAAAGCTGATCACCGCCATGCGGACCACGCCTCAGGCCAAGTCGCAGACATGCGCAAACCGGAAGCATAGGCATATTATGTCCAACCGTATCCACTACACCATGCCAGGCATAGGACTGATGAAGCGCCGTCTGGAGAAAGAGGCCGACGCGGTGGCTCTGGCCGTCTCGGCGGCGGCGAAGAAATACGGCATAGAGCCCTCGGCGGCCCAGACCTTGGAGACCAAGTACCATACAGAGGCGGGGGACTGGTACGTAGCACTGGGGTGGGACGACATGCGCATCATAGTAAGGATGGACTCGGTACTGGCCCGCGTCACTGAGATCAAAGAGATCAGAGATTAGACGTATCGGGCGGTAGCCGCCTCATCATGACACCCCCTGCAGACGTATTCACTCTTGCGAAATCAGGGCCAGCCTCGGGCGCATTCCCACAACTTCCAGCCAAGCGGGCACACGTTCCACCCACATTCACCCCATGGTGGCCTCGCCGTCGGAGAACGTATCAAACGGCCCCGGCGGGGACAGGCCCTTGGTTTTGTCGTGTCTCGGCCGCCTTTCTCCGTAGGCTGTCTGCCCTTGCCACATCATACGGAATTGGCATGATCCATATTAGTCGCTAAAATTCCTGGCGGTGCGTCACGCGCTATACTAATCGGACGAGTAGTAGCCGGATCCAAAGACCAGCCCGTCGTGCATTATCAGCCATGTGCGCTTTTCCTCCGCATCACCGGTCACCGGGTTTGTGATCTGGTAGTTCACCCATGTGCCGGTCCCCCTCCTTATCTCGTTCAGGATGTCGTCCACCTGCAGGGTCGAGGAGATGACATCCCAGTCGGAGGCCGCGCCTGTCAGGTCCGGGTTCACGTTCTGCGCCTCGGTCTTTCCGGTCACCGGATCCGCCACGAAGACGTAGGTCGAGACCGGCGCCTCGGGGATGGTGTTGAGGTCGGCAAAGGCCGCGGCCCTGCCCTTGTTGTTGTATTCGAGTACCTGGCCGTAGGTGGCCGCCTGGACATGGGAGTCGAGTATGTAGTAGCCGGACCCAAAGACCAGCCCGTCCCGCAGCTCCAGATAGGTGCGCTTGAGCTGCTCGGTGTCGGTGGAGGGGTTGTGGAAGTAGTACGTCACCCATACTCTCCCGTTGGCCTCAAGATCCGCCAAGACATCCTCGACGGACCTGTCGGCGGTGTCCAGTATGGTCTCGGCCTTTCCGACCCGGTCAGGTACCAGGAGGCCGCATCTATGACGAACGGGTAGAGGTCGTCGGTTATGATGGTCTCCTTGGGGGTGATTATGTCTATCCAAGCGTCGTTCTCCTTGTTGGACTCGTAGGTGAATATCGCGCTGTCCACCACGAACTTGACATCGGTCTCTGGGATATCCGTCGTGTAGTAGCCCGACCCGAAGACCAGCCCGTCGTATATGATCAGCCACGTGCGCTTGCTCTCCATCTCGCCGGTCACCGGGTTTGTGTGCGTGTAGCTGGCCCACGCGCCGTTCTCTGCGCTCGCTTGCTTGAGAATATCGGCCACCGGCAGGTCAGAGTTGATGGCATCCCAGTCGGAGGCCGCGCCTATCAGGTCCGGGTTCACGTTCTGCGCATGAACAGTCCCGGTCACCGGGTCCACCACGAAGACGTAGGTCGAGGCGGGCTCCCCGGAGATGGTGTTGATGTCGGCAAAGGCCGCATCCCTACCAGCGTGGTCGTACTCAAGGATCTGGTTGTATGCAATGGCCTGTACCTGGGAATCGAGTATGTAGTAGCCGGACCCAAAGACCAGCCCGTCCCGCATCTGCAGGTAGGTACGCTTGAGCTGCTCGGTGCCGGTGGATGGGTTGTGGAAGGGGTACGTCACCCATGTTGCCCCGTTGACCTCCAGATCCGCCAAGACATCCTCGACGGACCTGTCGGCGGTGTCCAGTATGGTCTCGGCCTTTCCGACCCGGTCAGGTACCAAGGAGGCCGCATCTATGACGAACGGGTAGAGGTCATCGGTTATGATGGTCTCCTCGGGAGTGATTATGTCTATCCAAGCGTCGTTCTCCTTGTTGGACTCGTAGACGAACGTGGCATAATCCACCACCGACTGGGTGTCGGCATCCGGAACGTTGTATGTGGATCCAAAGAGATAGCCGTCGTGCAGGGCCAGCCAAGCGCGCTTGATTTGGTCGGTGCCCGTATAGGGGTTTACAAAGGAGTACTGCGACCATACCGTGCCCCCGCCCTCCACGGCCGCATTCCAAGTCCCCTCATAGGATCTTGCCACCTGCACATCCGGAAGTGGCCCGATTATGTACGGGAGTGTGCCGTGCGCCAGTATGTGGGTCGTGTTCCTAACTAGCGGGTAGATACCCACTCTGTTGAGTGCCCCGGAGGTGATAACCTCAAAGCCGCTCTCCGGGTCGTTCTGGTACGTGTAGATGGCCTCGTCTACCACCGACTGTATCCTAGAGTCGGGCAGCGAGTAGCCGGCGCCGAAGATGTATCCGTCGTAGAGGGACAGGTAGGTGTGGGTGAGCTGGTCGGTCTGGGTGCTGGGATTCTGAGCCATGTACCAAACCCAGATACCCTCCGTGGATCGCAGCTCCTCCATGATGCGCTCCAGGGACCTGTCGGCCTCTGCGAGGTGCGGGTCTATGGTACCCACCAAATCGGGCTGCAGGCCGTGGGCCACAACCTCCAAGGTTGTCTCGTCCAGCACGAAGGAGGACTGCAGCGCCAAGGGGTCGGCGACCTCCGGCGTTATGGTGTCAAAGGCGCCCTCGCCGTCGGCCCTGTACAGTATGAGGGCCTCGGCGACCAGCGACTGGGCCCTGGAGTCCTGGATGTAGTAGCCGGCGCTGAAGATGTACCCGTCGTACAGGTACAGCCAGGAGCGCTTGAGCTGTTTGGTCTCGGTGGCGGGGTTCGTGAATACGTACTCGACCCAGGTGCCCCCGTCCCGTTCCAGATCGGCCATGATCTCCTCGACCGGCCTGTCGCCGGTGTTCAGTATGGAGTAGGGGACGTGTCCCAGACGGTCCGGTATGGCGCCGTGGGCCACCGTCTTCAGGGTGGTTCCATTGAATATGAACGGGTATAGCTCCGTGGTGAGCAGTGTCTCCTCGGGGGTGATTATGTCAAAGGCGTCCTGGCCCCTTGACTCGTACAGTTGTACGGCACCCTCCACCACATACTTTACCTCGGACTCGGACAGGTAGTGACCGGAGCCGAATATATAGCCGTCATACAGATACAGATAGGAGCGCTTTGGCTGTATGAGCCCGTTGGCGGGGTTTGTGCTCATGTACTCCACCCATGTCCCACCGTCCCGCTCCAGATCCGCCAGGATGCGGCCGATGGGCCTGTCTGCGCTCTCCAGAGTGTCGGCGATTACGCCCAAGAGGTTCGGGAACGCACCGTGCGCCACCGTCTCAAGGGTGTCCGCATCAAGAATGAACGGGTATATGGTGTCCGTGTCAAGGGCATCCCTTGGCATGATCGTGTCGAATGCGGCCGTACCATCATTCCAGTACAGCCTCAGCGCCTCCACGACCTCTGACTGGACCCGGGCGTCTATACTGTCTGCGTCATACCTTGCATATGCGAGAGGCGCCACCTCCGTGCCCTTGGACATCGCAGCGTCGGATCCTTCCGACATCATTGCATCGTTCCCTCCTGACGTCATTGTGTCATCCGCAGCAAGGCCAGAGGGAAACGCGAGTGCGGCCAGCGCAGCGACTGCCACCATGGCAACGAGCACGGGCATCCCGCCTGTATGCCGACCCTTGATCCCTTGTAACACTCCAATGTCACTGCACATTAATCGGGTGAAACCCACTTACCTCAATAAAAGTATCCTGTTTGCTGGACAGTACACACTCAACCCCCCTACAACCAGCCTAAGATGACTGGGTGCTTGACAACAGGCACGATCATATATGGGCGCAGAT
>JAGWAW010000036.1 GCA_021296165.1 Nitrosopumilaceae archaeon
CCGCCCCGCGCGGTCTGGGATCCGCATGGTGGCCGGGCTGTCCAAGTCGCGTTAGGTCACGAATTATGAAACGCTGTCCGAGCCGGGCACGCATTTGGGAGGGCGCTGCACGCGGGCATCAGCGGGGGGCGCCGGACCCACACTCCATTTCACGGGGAACCGCCTAGACAGTGCGTTAATATTCGAATATGTCCGATCCCAAACCCATGAAACCCGTGCAGGCGCAGCAGTCCAACCTCCGGCCGTTCGCCGCCGACCCGCGGGAGGTGATCCTGGCCTTGGATGCCAAGCGGTTCCAGTACGCATTCATGTTCGATCCCCTCTTGGCGATGAGCACCTCCAAGGTGGATCCGCTGCCGCACCAGATAGAGGCCGTGTATGGGTACCTGCTCAAGAAGCCCCAGATCCGCTTCCTGCTGGCACACGACCCGGGCGCCGGCAAGACCATAATGGCCGGACTGCTCGTCAAGGAGCTCAAGCTGCGGGGACTGGTCGAGCGCGTGCTGGTGGTAGTGCCCGGGCAGCTCAAAGAGCAGTGGAGATGGGAGATGGAGGACAAGTTCGACGAGGACTTTGAGGTGGTCGGGCGCGAGAGCTATAACGAGCGGGGGCGCGCAGGAGTCTGGAATGGCCCCCAGCTGATCACGTCCCTAGACTTTGCCAAGCGCGCCGACATACTGGACTCGCTGGAGGCGGCGCGCTTCGACCTCATAATAGTGGACGAGGCACACAAGATGAGCGCCTACTCCACGGGCAGGATCACCACCAAGACCCAGCGGTACCGCCTGGGCGAGACGCTCTCGGTCATAAGCAGGCACATGCTGTTCCTGACGGCCACTCCCCACAAGGGGGACCCCGCCAACTTCCGGCTCCTGCTGGACCTGCTGGAGCCGGGCTACTTCTCGGCCGACGGAATGATCCAAGACTCCGTGGACAACCAAGACAACCCGCTCTTTTTGCGCCGCGCCAAGGAGGACATGGCCGACTTTGACGGCAGGCCGCTCTTTGTGCCCCGGGAGGTCCACACCCCCGACGCCAAGCTCTCCCCGCCGGAGAGGACGCTGTACAACGCCATGTCCCGGTATGTGCAGGAGCAGTACAACCTGGCCATGCAGGCGACCCGGGGCCACAACATCACCTTTGCGCTGATAATACTGCAAAGGCGCTTTGCCTCCAGCACGTACGCCCTGCGCGAGTCGCTGAAGCGGAGAAAGGCCCGGCTGGAGGAGCTGGAGAGGAGCGCAGGTATGGTGTCCGGGATGGCCGACGGCGCCGACATCGCCGCCCAGATGGAGAGGATGGACGAGATGTCCGAGAGCGAGAGGTGGGACGAGGAGAAGAAATGGGAGGTGCTCAGTCTGGCCCAGAACACCGAGGAGCTGCGCCAGGAGATAGACGTGCTGGAGGGCCTGATCGGCAAGGCCGAGAAGGTCATAAGGAGGGGGTCGGAGACGAAGCTGACCCAGCTGAGGAAGACCCTGGAGGCGCTGGACAGGGAGCAGCCCGACGAGAAGATACTGGTATTCACCGAGGCCAAGGACACGCTGGACTATTTGGTCTCCAAGATAACGTCCTGGGGGTATACGGTAAACACCATCCACGGCGCCATGGCCCCCAAGGCGCGCAAGGACGCAGAGGCGGTCTTCCGCGACCAGACCCGGATAATGGTGGCGACCGAGGCGGCCGGGGAGGGCATAAACCTGCAGTTCTGTCACCTGATGGTGAACTACGATCTTCCCTGGAACCCCAACAGGCTGGAGCAGCGGATGGGCCGCATACACCGGTACGGGCAGCGAAGCCCCGTGCACGTCTTCAACATGGTGGCCGCCGACACCCGGGAGGGCCAGATCATGCAGACGCTGTTCGCCAAGCTGCTGGAGATAAAGAGCGCCGTCGGCAGCGACAAGGTCTTTGACGTCATCAGCGACATAGTCCCCGGCAAGAGCCTCTCGCAGCTGCTGCTGGAGGCCACGGTCCGCTCCAGGAGCCAGGCCACCATAATAAAGGACCTCGGCCGGATACTGGATGCGGACGGGGGGAACGTCCAGGACTACCTGAAGGACAGCCTCGCCAGCAAGTACCTGGACCAGACCGTGTTCCGGGACCAGCGGGATGCAGCGCGCGAGGGGCAGCTGGCGCCCCACCACGCCCGGGGCCTCTTCAGCGACATAATGGAGTGGGGCGGCGGCGAGATATCCGAGAGGGGCGGGGGGCTGGTCTCCATAACGCCCCCGGCGGCCATGGGCCACAGACCCAAGTCGTACCCGGCGGCCACCTTCGAGAAGCGGGTCCGGATGGCACACCCCGGGGTCGACCTGATCACCTTTGGCCACCCGCTCTTCGACTCGGCCCTGCGGTGGGCCGAGCGGCGCTGCTCTGACGCGGCCATGGCGGGGGGCGTATTTACGGATCCCGCCGGCAGGCTGGCCGGCATCCTGGTATTCTGCGAGGGCTCCATAAAGGACGGCACCGGCAGGCGGGCGGGCCGGCAGATGGTCGCCTGCCACGTGGACGGGTCCGGCGGCGTCCGGGGCATACCCGCAGCGGCGCTGCTGGACCTGGAACCGGGCGGGGATCCGGGGGAGGTGCCCGACACCGGGGAGGCGCGGCGCCTGGCCTTGGGCGCAGCGAGGCGGTCGCTGGCTGCCCTGACAAAGTCCATACAGAGAGACCGCAACCGGCAGGCCGCCGCGTCCCAAAAGTACGGGATCCGGTCCATAGACAACATACTGGCCGGCATCGGCGACGACATGGAGGCGCTGCTGGACAAGAAGGCCAAGGGCACCAAGGTCGACTTGGCCATACACAACAAGCGCAAGGAGCGCCGCCGGTACCGGCAGGCCCGACAGGAGATGAAGGAGCGCATCATACTGGACAGCACCCTGGAGTCGGGCGCCCCCCTGATCGTGGGCATGGCCCTGGTGGTTCCCGGCCAGTCCAAGGAGGTGCAGCGGTCCCAGCGGGCCTTCCAGGCCGCCATGCAATACGAGAAGAAGCACGGGCGGATTCCCGAGGACACCGCGGGCACGGGGAGCGGCTTTGACATCCGCTCGGCGGCCCACCCCTCAAAGGACGCCATGAGTGGGCAGTCCGGGGCGCCGGAGACCAGGTACATAATATCCAAGGCAGGGGCCGATGATACCGTCGTCTTGACCCGCAACGAGTGGCGCCGGGCGATGGCTCTGGGGGACGACTGCTACCTGTACGTGCACAGGAAGAGGCGGCTCTCTTGGCGCGTCTTGGTGGTGCGGAACCCGGCCGGGACGCTCCCGGCCGTCGAGACCGGGGCCGGGTACGGCGTGGACATATCCGGGGCCGGCGACTGACCCCGGGGCCGGCCGCCTCAGAGGCCCTTCAGCGCCTCCAGCAGGGCGCGCCTGCCGGGGTTCTCCGACTTTATGGCAGCCAGCAGGGTGCCGAACGCCCCCTCGGACTCTGGAATGGACCGCAGCCCCTCCAAGTGCCCCCGGACCCTGCCGTAGTGGTCACGTCCGGTCCTGGACCTGGCCAGCCGCCGGATCCTCTTCCCGTACGACTCAAAGTACCTACCGGGAAACCTCTTGGCCAGCCGGGAGAGGTACTTGGCGTACATCTCGTGATCGTCCAGCGACTCCAAGACTCCCATGGCCTCGGGTCGCATGCCCTCCTTCAGGTAGATGTCCACGGCGCGCTCGGGCGCCCCTGACATGAGGCTCTTGGACATCTCATCCAGCATTCCCCTCCAGTCCCCGGCCGCCTCCTTCAGCTTGAAGAAGTGCCCCCAGTCCCCGGTGGACTCGAACAGGCCCCTCAGAATCCCCAGATACTCGTCCCCGGTGCCGGCGAATATTGGCAGAGTCGCCTCCATGACGCGGGGCTCCGTCCGGAAGGCGGCAACGGCCTTCCGGGCGCCGTCCAAGGCCCGCTGCCCGCCCAGACGGCGCAGGATGCCCACAAAGCGCACGCACGTCTCTGGATCTGCCGAGTAGTGCTCCGACAGCGCGTCGGCCGCCTCCTCCCACCGCCCGGCGCCGGCAAGCGCGTACGCCCGCATGCGCGCCAGCTGCGCCGGGGCTCCGGACCCGGCGCCCGCATCAGAGTCGATCAGCTCCAGCCAGTACACCATGTCCTCCTCCTCGGTGCAGATGGCCTCCAGCGCGTCGGCGTAGTGGGACCGGTACGCGGCGTAGGCCGGAGCCAAGGCCCTCTTGAAGAGGTACTTGATGTATGGTCTCTTCTTGTCCGGTTTAGCGTCCTGGCGTATTATGGAGTCGGCCATGTTGTCTATGGCCTCTATGGCGCAGTCCTTGTAGTAGCCGTCGGCGTCCTCCACGTCCCTCATGCGGGTTATGATGTACTCGGCCATGCCCCCGTACGCCCGGACGGCCTCCGCGTGCTTTCCGGCTCCCCGCGCGTCCCGGGCGGCCCCGAATATGCGCCCGAAGGTCACGTTCCCCTCGCCATCGGCCCGGCCGGCGGCGCATATCCTGTCCATCATCTTGGAGTAGTTGCGCGGCACCCGGGCGTTCTGCAGTTTGAGGTCCCGCACGAGGCGGTCGTACAGCGCCGGATCGTCCTTCAACTGCCTGGACACAAAGTTGAGTATCCGCGCCTGCGGCAGGTTGCCCATGAAATAGTCCACCGCGTCGCGCCGCTCTTCCTCTGCATCCCGGATATCCTCTATGTTCTCGGAGACGTACAGTAGGGCCGCCACCAGGTGCCAGCATTCCCAGCCGCCGAGGCCGTCCGGGCAGGTGCAGGACCCCCCCACCGCGCCCTCGGAGCTGGTGATGGTAACGGTGTGGGCCTCGTTGCGGCGGCTCACCCGCACGCTGACCGAGTTTGATGTCATGCCGGTGCGCTCCGCCATACCGTTCCTGTGGCAGTCCTCGGCTATGGCATAGTTCTGCGGCATGCTGTTGCGCCGGATCTCCTGCCGGTCCGGAAAGTACGCCCATGCCCCCCGCTGCAAGTCCGGAGCCATAGCGCTTTTTGTGGACATATTTTCGTTGCGGACAGGAGATGTGTGGTGGTGAATCTTGGTGACTTGGTTAGGCGCGCGTCCGGGCCGGCTCCTCTGGCCGTTAGATGGCGTAGAATAGACATAAGCGGCTATGTATACCATCAGATACCACCGGGCGCCGGAACCGCGCGGCTGGCCGCCAGATCACTATGACTTCCCGCCCCACCAGAAGATCATTCCCTTCTGCCACGCGGTATGGCGACCATGGGGTTTGCGATTGTAACACGTGTAAGTTTCAACCATAAATTGCCAACTAACAGTTGATGCAGAAGAACCGTGCGAGCCGGCGAGGCAGTGCCGCCACAATGGCCAGAAAAAGCACGCCGGGCCAAAAGATGTAGTCCCCCCGTCTCCGATCCCCCGCGCCAAGAGCCACGCGGCGGAGAGTGAGCTGGGCCTCGTTCCCCTATGCTATGACCAGATACTTGGTGCAGTTATGCATGCTGTGCCACCCCACTATTAGGTCCCAATGCGGACACCGGCTCTCCGGGCGGCTGCCTTCAGGTCTACGGATCAGGCAGGCACGTAGCAGTACCGCGCGGCCGTTCTGATACGCAAACCGGGTGGTTGAGGTCGCACCCGCGGGAACCCCCTAGGGCTGATCCGGCGAGCGGCGCCGCATCATGGCCAGTATGCTGGCCTTCTCCTCATGGTTGGCAAACGTCCCCCGGTACGCGGTCGAGGTCATCTTGGCGTGGTTCCGGACGCCCCGCATGCGCATGCAGAGGTGCTCGGCGTCGACAAAGACCGCCACGCCCCGCACTCCCTGGGAGTACAGCTCGTCGGCTACGTTCTTGGTCAGCCTCTCCTGTATCTGGAGGCGCTTGGCGTGCTTCTCCACCACCCGCACCAGCTTGGATATACCAAAGACCCGGCCGTTGGGCGAGTACGCTATGTGCACCTTGCCGTAAAAGGGCAGCATGTGGTGCTCGCACATCGAATAGAACTGTATGTCCCGGGCCACCACCACGTCGGAGTCCTCGCAGAACTGCACGTCCAGCTCCGACGGCGAGTCGTACCCGGAGAATATCTCCTTGTACATGTCGGCGATCCGGCGGGGTGTGTCCCGGAGCCCCTCGCGGGTGGGATCCTCTCCGATCTCTATGATAAGCTCGCGGACAAGCCTCTGCACCCTCTCGTCGTTCACCGCTTCCCAGTCCACCATAGCATATTTGAACTGTGCGGGCAGGTTTACCCAAAGGTAACGCGCCCGTATACCAGCCGTCGCTGTACCCGCCGCGGCAGCCGTCACCATCAGGTCTCATCTGGCGCGGCGCCCCGGTGGCGTCGAGAACACCCCCCACCCGTGCACAAACCTGCCACAGCCCCGGCCTGGACCCCGGTACGCCAGAGGCCCGGCTGAGATTCCAGATGCCGTGGCGAGAGCCATACCAACGGGCAGCACCTGAACGCGTGTAAGACGGCGGCGCGGCAGCTCAGGCCGCATCGCCATACCGCCCGGGCGGCCTCCGGGGCGAAACGGGGTGAAACGCCCGTTCCACCCGTCCCAAGAATGCCGTTTCATGGCTCCCCTCTTAACCCCTTTCAACGTAGTATACCCATGACAAAGAAGCAATACCGCACCGAGATCGGAATAGTCGGGGACATTCTGGGCGTGACGGCCAACGGCGGGGTGGGCGGCGTTCTGGTGTCTCAGATAACCAGATCCGCCAACCTCTCGCACTATGCCGCACTGGCAAAATGCGACAAGCTGGTGGATGCCGGGCTGGTCCAGTACAGCAAGAGCGGCCGCTGCAGGGTGTTCATGATAACCGAGAAGGGGCGGACGTTCGTGCGCGAGTTGGAAAAGTTCAAGAATCTGGCCGACAACCTGAACCTGAGGTACTAGGCCATGGCGCACTCTTGGTTGGCGCCAGACGCGTCCGCGGCTCGCTGTGGGGATCGTTTTAGTATGGACGGCCCCTCTGCCGTACATGATGCGGCTGGCCACGATCCTGATCGCAATGGTAGTGTGTGGGTCTGCCGGGGCGTCGTTCGGCGCGTTCCCGCACACGGAGATAACCGTATATCCGGACGGACTGGCGCACGTCACCACCCAAGTCGAGGTGGATCCGCAGGAGCCCTCATTCCTGGTCGGGTTGCTGGGTGCGGCGGTGGACAACTTCGTGGCCGTGGACGAGGACGGTGTGCTGCTGGTGGCCGAGCGGGCTGGGGCGAGTAGCATGAAACTGGAGACGTTCGGCTCGAGCCTGCTCAACATCAGCTACGACGTACACGACATAGTATCCAAGGACGGGCGCATCTGGACCTTCTCGCTGGACATAGACCACGACTATACCGTCCTGATGCCCGGCGGCTCGGTCATAGTGGGTATGAACGTCATACCAAGGAACCTGGACACGGTCGACGATAGGGTCCGGCTGGAGATACCCGGTGGACCGGCGGAGATCAGCTACGTCACAAACACGGCGCGCAGTGTCGAGCCGGCGACTCCGCCGGCGGTGCAGGCGCCTCCGGACGACGACGGGCCATCCGAGGGGGATGCTGGCACCCTCATGCTTTTGGCGCTGCCCCTGGCGGCCGGGGCGGCGGGCGCCTTTGTGGCCATCCGGGCAAGGTCCCGCCGGTCCGGCGGCCCGGCTCCCCGTAACGTGGAAGGGCCCGAGCCGCTCGACCCCGAGGCGGTATTTGCCCGGGTACCCGACCTTAGGGACGAGGACAGGGAGATAGTGCGGTGCATATGCGAGAACGGCGGGGAGGTATCCGAGAGCAGGCTGCGCAAAAAGCTCCTTCGGCCCAGGACAAGCATGTGGAGGGCCGTGCAGAGGCTGAGCAGGGAGGGAGTCGTGGACATCATAAAGAGGGACTCGCACAACCACATCAGGATAAGACAGGAGGAGGGACCGCAGTGAGGGTCCACTTGGCCGTGGCCGTGCTGGTGGCGCTGGCCGCCGTTCCCCTGGTTGCCGCCGATGCGGATCCGGCCACGCTCCACAAGATAGCCAAGCAGGCGCAGATACAGGCGCAGATACAGGCCGACCCCGCAGACCCGCCCCGGGTGCACGAGCTGCTGGCATTGGGGGAGATCCGGGTGGAGGCCATACTGAACTCGACCGACGCGGAGGCGGCCGGGGCGAACTTTCTGGCCGCGATGAGTATATTCTCAGAGGCCTTCCAACTCATGAACGAGAACGGCCAAGAGTCAGAGGACGACCATCTATACTATGAGGCCGTGCTGGAGAGGCAGGCCAGGTACTACGGCCAGCTGCTGGATCTGGCCGAGACGTACGGCGTGGAGGCCTCCGGCGAGGAGCTGGATGGGCTCTTCGCGCAGGCCACAACCCAGATAGAGGCCGGGGATTCCGGCGTGGTCGATACGCTGGAGCGCATCAACCACATGATGGGCCTCCTCCGGGAGCAGATAGGCGCCGTTGCGGTTCAGGAGGATGCGGAGCGTGCCCTAGAGTACGCCGCCCTGTACGTGAAGCACCTGGAGAGGCTGGTGGACGACGCCGAGGAGCTGAACATACTCCCCGAGGGAGTGGAGATAATGCTGGCCATCCGGGACAGGCTGGCCGCTGCCACCGAGCCCTCCGAGATCATATCCATCATAAACGAGATAATCATGCTCAAGCAGGATCTGGACCTGGTCAATGCCAACCAGTTGGAGCTGTGGATGCGACATACCCAGACCACTGCGGCGCAGATGCTCCAGCAGGGCGTGCTGGACGACATAGAGTACGCGGCGGTCGAGGCAACGCTGGACCGTTTCCTGGAGGAGATGGAGGCCGGCGACCTGGACGAGGCCAGGACCCTCCTGAACCGCCTCAACGCCTGGCTATCAGAACAGTAGGCGGGCGGCCGATCCGGCCATACATGGTGCCGGCGGCGTCATGGCGGCCGGCTGCAAAATTCGTGAGCGCGGGTGTCAACTATAGATTGTCAGCCTGCACGTAGCCCCCCGAACAGCCGATTCCATTAAATTCATATGGTTTCCCGCCACGGTCAGTTCATGGCCTCCAAGGCGATCACCGTAGGCGTGGGGATTCCCATGATTGTGGTGGGAGGCCTGATGGCCTTCCTGTGGGCCCCCACCGTGGAGATACAGGAGACCGTCGAGTTTGTGGGAAGCCTGATTGGAATACTGGGCGTGGCATTCTTCGTGGCTGGCCTCTTCTACACCCGGGAACCGGTCCTGCACTAGCCCGGCAGCCCTGGGCCCGGACCACACCGCCCGTTTATTACGGGGACGGCCCATGCGGTAACCGTGAAGGTGCGTATATTCGAGGTCTTTACCTCGGTGGAGGGCGAAGGCATACTGTACGGAACCAAGACGCTCTTCGTCCGGCTGGCCGGCTGCCCCTTCGGCTGCTTCTACTGCGACACCCTCGAGGCGCTGCCGGCCGACTCGGGAACCGAGTACTCGCTGGAGGACGCCATGGCCCTGGTGGACGACAGCCTCCAAAAGAACACCTTCAAGGTGAACTTTACCGGCGGGGATCCTCTCATGCAGCACGAGGCGGTGGCCGAGATGGCGCGCCACGTGCAGTCCCGGGGGGTTGCCACATACCTGGAGTCCTCCTGCTTCGACTCTGAACGGTTCGCCCACGTTCTGCCGCACCTAGACTACGCCAAGATAGAGTTCAAGACACCCGACTCGGAATTTGTGGATCTGGGGGGCCACAGCGCCGCACACCGGAGCGCCCTAGAGTGCCTCCGGAATGCCGGGCGGGCGGGCACCACAACCTACGTCAAGGTGGTAGTCAGCCGGCGGACGTCACCGCAGTACGTGGGCGCGCTGGCCGACGAGGTCTTTGGAGCGGTGCCCGAGGGAGTAGTCTCCGGATTCGTCATACAGCCCACATATGGCATCGAGGAGCCGTCGCTGGAGGCGCTGATGGAGATGTATGATGCAGTATACCCCGTGTACGACGGCGTGAGAATAGTCCCCCAGATGCACAAGTACATCGGCGCCCCCTGAGCCCCGGTCCCCGCCAGGAGGCAGTTCCGGATACACCGACTTAAAATTTGTAAAAACACCATACTATATACAAAAATTACATAAAAAATCTGTTTAGCATAACAAATATGGAATAATGTTTAAATACACAAATCCGCTATACAAAACATGCCGATGATAGTCACACCTATCAACTAAAGCGCGCAACCCTGCGGAACGAAGCGGCAGAGTCGGCAGGGTCCGACAATGAGAGGAAATCTCTCGCAGTTCGGACAGGGTTGCGCCACCATTCAACTGCGGTATGGCCGGTGCATGATCGGCCGCACGCAGATCCGTGTCGGGTGGTGGCGGGCGGCGCGATCCACGCGCATATCATGCATTAAAACGCCATACAACATGAAATAATTGCGTAAATAATTCCAATCATCATAACGTTCGTTAACGGTGCTTAAATACTCCAATCAACTCCTCAGGGGTATGCCGATAGTACCAACTGTCGACTAAACGGCGCAGCCCTGCGGAACGAAATAAAGGCGTCGGCAGGGTTTCCGACACGGAGAGGAAATCTCTCGTAGTTCGGACAGGGTTGCGCCACCAATCAACCGCCACCGGCTTGGTCCCTGATCAGGCTTATAGAGACCGAGCCGGCCGTACTCCCCCGCGGATCCACCGTTACGGTAAGGGGCTGGGCGGCCGGAACCGCGACCCGGTCCGGGCCCGAATACTCCCAGGTGTAGTACTCCGAGATGCCGGTGTCGTGCAAAGTACCCTGCAGGGTGTACTCGCCGTAGAAGTAGACGGCCTGTCCCTCTACGGTTACAGACAGGCTCGGGGGGCTGTCCCCGTTGGGTACGAACCGTATGAGATAATCTCCGGGATCCGCCAGGAACGACCCGGAGTACACGCCCCCGACGTACAGGTCCGGGTCGGCCAGCGTCGCGTGGAAGACCCTCCCGCTGTCTCCTCCACCGGCGCCCAGAAAGAGCACCAGCAGGGCGGCGGCCGCAACGGGTATGGTAAGCAGGAAGAACCTCACCACAACGTGGCGGCGGCCACACTAAATATGGCTTGTCCAGGCGGGTTCCTCCCGCAAAGACGGGTGATTGATCCAAATGCCTCAAATCTGACCCCCAAAAGCCTATCCAGACAGGTGTACCGGGCGAGCGGTGCATGGCCGAGTTCAAGGACAGGTGGGTAAAGGAATACACCCCGGGACCGGGCGACAAGATAAGCAGGGCCGTGCGCCGCGAGGGACCCCTCAAGCCGCGCATAGGCACCGGTGCCAGCATAGTACGGAGACAGAAGGGCGCCTTGGACAGGATGGTCTCGAAGCTGGAGAGCAGGGACAGGACCCTGCTGGGCAAGGTGGCCGCCGCCGTGGACAGGCACGACACGCACTCCGCCAGAGTGCTGGCCGGCGAGCTGTCCGAGCTGCGAAAGGTCAAGAAGATAATGCTCACGGCCAGACTGTCGCTGGAGAAGATAGAGATCCGGCTGTCCATGTACGTGAATCTGGGGGACACCGTGGCGGTAATAGCTCCGGCCATACAGCTGATGAGGAAGCTGGGCACCAGTCTGGGCAGGTTCATTCCCGAGGCCGATACCGAGATCAACCAGATGGCCGAGACGCTGAACACGTTCATGAGCAATACGACTGGCGGGGACGCCTTCGGCGTGGATCCGGCATCCGACGAGGATATCCAAAGAATCATGCAGGAGGCCGGCGCCGTGGCGGCCGAAGCGGCGGGAACCAAGTTCCCCCCTGCACCCGCCGGGGCACAGGACTCCCGGCTCGGCGGCATCTAGTCTATATAGCGGTATGAGTCCACCTGCCCGTCAGTATCGGCATTGTATTCTTGTAATCTATAACCGGGTCGCGATTATACCATACCTCATTACGGGGCGCAATGAAGAAAGTCATTGCAATCGCAACCATATCCGTACTGCTCAGCGCTGCGATCCCCCCCATGTCTGGGGTGGGAGCGGAGCCGGCGTACGCGCAGACCGACAAGATAAGGATAGACGCGGCCGGCGCAACGTTTGCGTTTCCGCTTCTGGACCTATGGAGGGTAAAATATCAGGAAGTCGAACCCAACGTCACCTTCAACTACCAGTCCATAGGCAGCGGCGGCGGCGTGAAGAACCACATAGAGAAGACCGTCAACTTTGGAGCAACCGACGCGCCCCTGACCGATGCCGAGTACGATGCTGCCCTCGGAACCATCACCATACCGGAGATGATCGGGGCCATATCAGTAGCATACAACATAGAAGGCGTCAAGGGCCTGAACATCTCCGAGGAGGCCCTCTGCGGCATATTCTTGGGCGACATCTCCAACTGGAACGATGACACGATAGCGGCCGACAACCCGAACGCCGAGCTGCCCGATGCCGAAATAGCAACGGTGCACAGGTCCGACGGCTCCGGAACCACCTTTGCGTTCACGTCATACCTCTCCAAGACGTGTCCTGATTGGGACGAGCAGGTCGGCGCCGCAAAGAGCGTGCCCTGGCCCGTGGGGCTCGGCTCCCCCGGAAACGAGGGCGTCGCCGGAACCATCCGCAGCACGTCGAACTCCATCGGCTATGTCACCTTGGCGTACTCCTTCCAGAACGACCTGGAGACGGCCAACATACAGAACGGTGATCACACCAACTTTGTCGCGCCGTCGATAGAGACTGCCAGCGCCGCGTCCGGTACGGCCGCGTTCTGGCTGCCCGGCGCCGAGGAGAGCTGGAGGGACGTGGACCTGCTGGCAGCGCCCGGGTTCGATTCGTACCCCATCACCAGCTTCTCGTACCTGATACTCCATCCCGACTTGGGCGAGGTAAGATCGATAGACGACAGGGCGCAGGCGGAGGCCATAATCGACATGATAGCCTGGATGATCACCGACGGCCAGCAATACAGCTCGCAGCTGCTGTACGTGCCCATCGCCGATACCGTCAGCAACATAGGCCTGAAGGGCCTGTCCCAGATAACGTACAACGGCGAGCAGCTGTATACGGGCGCCACAAACGTTTGGAACAGCGAGACCAACGCAGCGTCCATCGACGACTCCATAGCAGACCTCCACGCGCAGTACACCGACGGCGAGATGGACCAGTCCACCTTCCTCAACCTTATGGCGCAGATTGCCGAACTACACGAACTCTACGAGCAGAATCTCATAGACGACGACAGATTGTCCGATGCTCTGATAAACATACTTCCTTAATCGGAAAAAACAAACTTTTTGTTTAATTAAAAAGATATGCAGCCGTGCGCCAATCTATATGTTTAGCGCGTTGCGTATGGAGGAGACGCTGTTCCGGACGGTCACGTCGCTTACCCCGGCCTGCTTGGAGAGCATGCGCTGCGACATCTGTATGTCGCCGTTCATGCACGATATGTATATCGCCGCCGACGCCATGGCCACCGGGTTCTTGCCGGCGGTAATGAACATCTCCTCGCTGCGCCTCAGAATCTCCAAGGCATCCCTCTTTATCCTTTCGGGCAGGCTCAGATTGTTGGATATCTTTACCACGAATGCCGATATCTTGTACTGGTCCGGTTTGAGATCCAGCCTTGCCAGCAGCCTGCGCATATCCCTGTACAGAACCCTCTTCTCGACGTTGGCCGTGGCGGCCATGTCGTCCAGTGTTCTGGGCGTCCCAGTCTCCCGGCATGCCACATACATAGAGGCGGCTGCCAGTGACTGCACCGTCCTTCCCTTGGTGAGGCCCACCGCCAGGGCCTTACGGTATATGTAGGCGGCGCGCTCCACCACACTGGGCGGTATGGTGAGCTTGGCCGTTATGGAATTCATGATAACAAAGGCCCTGCCCATGGAGGCCGTCGAGCGCGACCTGCTTCTCTGATCCCACGTCCGAAGCCGGTTGAACTTGTACTTGGAACTGGAGGAGAGCGAACGGCCCGTCGAGTCGCGGTCGTTCCCTATTATGGTGGACAGCCCCCGGTCGTGCATAACCAGCGAGGTGGCCGGCCCAGTCCTAGCCCGCGCTGCATGGTCTTCACCAGTGAATGCGCGCAGGTCATGCGCAGCATCTGCCATAAACTCGGAGATTATCTCGCCGCACCCCCCGCAAAACGTCTCCCCCCGTTCGCAGTCGGTAATGACGCTGGAGATGCAATTGCTGGTGCATATGCTCTTTTGTTCATTCTTTGAATGGCGTACCATCTGTATATTACGTCGTTATCACATATAACATATACTAAAGATGGCAGAATTTGCCGCCGGCGCACGTTCCGGAGACGGGATCCGGCAGATCCGGGATCATGGGGGCGCCGGGCGCGCCGAAGCACAACCGGAGATCTTCCAAGATGGCTGCCCCCGCCGTACGCGTTAGGACCCGGCATGATTCCAGAAAACGTTCAGGGGGGGGAAATTGCAGTACTGATCTGACGGTTTTTGCAGACGTGCCGGCCATGATCCGTCCATACGGCGCGTCAAACCACACTCATGCCAAACAGGCCGGTGAAAGTCGGAGGTATCCGCGCTGAATCAAAGCGCGTACGCCCCGCCGTGGCATGGGTTTAAAAGCGGTGTGTGTGGCATACGGGGACGTGTGGGACAAAAAGTCCAAAGCTAAACTGCTGGTGCTGCTGGGTATTATCTGGGTGGTCGTCACGCTGCCGCTACCCTGGGTGGTGGGCAACCCCGACATCCCCGAGTCCCAAGTGTACACGGTACTGGGCATAGTGGGGATAATCTCTGTCCCCTTCGTGATGCTGGCCGCGGTGTGGACGCTCCGGCCCGAGCTGGCCAGATGAGCCCATGACCCCCAGCGGCCATCTGGAGATGGCGGTACGGGCGGCGGTGCTGGGAGGCCGGGCCGTCATGGACGAGTATGGCGGGGAGATACAGTACGACACAAAATCCGACGACTCCCCGGTGACTGCCGCGGATCTGAGTAGCAACGACGCGGTAAAGTCCGTGCTGGCCGGGACCGGGCTGCCCATACTCTCCGAGGAGGACGCCGATGTGGCCGGGAGGGCGGCTGCCCCCGCCGTCTGGATAGTGGATCCGCTGGACGGCACCTCCGACTTTGTGGACAAGACCGGTGAGTTCACCGTCATGGTTGCGCTGGTGTCGGGGGGTGTGCCCGCGCTGGGGGTGATAAACCAGCCGGCTGCCGGCGTGACCTACGCCGCCGAGAGGGGCGGCGGGGCATGGAGGAGCGACGGGGGTCGGTGGACCAGTATGCGGGTCGACCCCGCCGCCCTAGCCGACTGCACGGCGGTGGCGTCCCGGCACCACCTTGCCGCCGGGGAGCGCCGCTTTCTGGAGTCGCTGGGCCTCGGGGGGATCCGTACACTGGGCAGCTCGCTCAAGGTGACCCGCATATGCGAGGGCGGGGCCCACATGTATGCCACGTTCACAGACCGCATGAAGGAGTGGGACACCGCCGCCTCCTGCTGTATTATACACGAGGCCGGCGGCCGGATGACCGACATGACTGGCCGCCCGCTGGAGTACAACCGTCCGGACGTCTTCCACAGGAACGGCATACTGGCCACCAACGGGACTATCCACGACTATGTTGTGTCCAGGTATATGGCTACGCTAGGCCCCGGGACCTCAGAAAGTCCACCACCCGGTCGGAGCTGACCTCCAGCGTCTCGGACTCGGTGTCCACCAGCAGGTCGGGATTCTCGGGGGCCTCGTACGGGTCGTCTATCCCCGTGAAGCCCTTGATCTCGCCCCGCCGGGCCTTGGCATACATGCCCTTGACGTCCCGCTCCTCGCACTTTGCCAGGGAGCACCGCACGTAACACTCCGCAAAGCTCTCCCCTGCGTCTACTATCTCCCGGGCGCTGCTGCGGTTCTCCCGGTACGGGGAGACCAGCGATACCACCGAAGGGACGCCATGGCGGAGCAGTAGCTTCGCCAGGTGCGCCACGCGCCTGTTGTGCTCGTCGCGTCCGGCCTTGCTAAAGTCCTTGGGCGAGAACCACTCGCGGAGCTCGTCGCCGTCCAGCATGGCCAGGTTGGGGATGTCCTTCTGCAGGCGCCGCACTATAGTACTCTTGCCAGAGCAGGGCAGGCCGGTCATCCACAGCACAAACGGCTTCATGGCGGGGCGCCGTGGCAGGGCATTTTTATGTCTTGCACCACTCCCGGCCCTCCAGGTACTCCACCTCCCGGACCATCTCATCCATGCGCGAGTCGGCCACCGAGGTGCGGAACTGCTCGTACATCTGCCTCTCCTCCTCGGGCGAGAGCGACTCGGCCTCGGCCCGGTCAAAGAACGCCTCCTCCTTGCCCATGTGGTCCTCCAGGTATATGCAGTATGTCCTCATGTAGCGGGCTACCGGCTCCCGGGAGTCGCGGCCCGCCCTCCACGCAGCCAGGTGGCCCTCGATCTTGGCGGCTATGCGCCGGGAGAACTCATGCTCTATCAGGAGCCGGCGGATATCCTCGTTCAGGCCGCCGTACCCGGCCACGCACGGAAAGTACGAGTCCTCCTCCCTGGAGTAGTGCACCGAGTCCACAAACCCTCCTATTATGCGGGGTATCCTGTCCATGTCGTCCAGCGGTATGTCGCGGCCGGCGGAGAGGGCGGCGTGGCAGCGGGATATTACCGCCTGGAGGCGCCGTATCTGGCGGTGGTCCTCGCGGAGCGTGTCGGTGGCCCCCATGGGGCGAGGGCGGCGGGGAGCAAATTTGTGCCTTTCCGGGGGATCGGGATCGGTTCGCAATTCCCGTGCGCCAGTTTTTTAAGCCGAACCATGCAATCGCGTCCACGCAATGATGCCCCCCTCCCTGGCCATACTGGACACCCTGGGGGAATATTTGGGGGAATTGGGGGTGGACATACCCTACGACAGGGGAATACTGACCGGCTGGCTGCAGCAGGTGTCCGGAGAGCTGAGCGTGTACGTGGACATGTTGGGAATACCCGACTCCCCCATCGCGTCGGCGCACGTGCTGCTGCTGGCCGCGGGGGTGGTCATATTCTCCGGGGTGGCCGGCGAGGCGTTCTTCAAAAAGACCGGCATACCCGACGTGGCGTTCCTCATGGTGCTGGGCGTCATACTGGGACCCCTTCTGGGGATAGTACGCACGGAGGCCGTGCTGGAGATAGTCCCCTACTTTGCCGCCCTAGCCCTCATAATCATAATGTTCGACGGCGGCCTCAGCCTGGACATAAGGCGGATCGCCTCCACCGCCCATTTTGCGACGGCGCTGGTGGTGGGCGGGTTCGTCGTCTCGGTGGCCATTGTAGCCGCCGGGGCCCACTTCATTATGGACTGGCCGTGGCTGGAGAGCATACTGCTGGGCTCCATCGTGGGAGGGAGCAGCTCGGCCATAGTGTTTGGTTTGGTGAGAAACATCGGCATATCAGAGGACGCCAAGTCCGTCCTCAGCTTCGAGTCGGCGCTGACCGACATACTAGCCACCATAGTGGCGTTCGTCATGCTCGAGGCGGTGCTGGTAGGCCACCTGGATGTGGACACGCTGGGCCAGACGCTGGGCAGGGCAGTGGCCGTCGGGATGATCCTGGGGTTCGGCGTGGGGATACCCTGGCTGTACGTCACCACGCGCCTGGGCAACGCTCAGCACGCCTACATGCTGACCTTGGGTATGCTGTTCGTCCTGTTCTTTCTGGCGCAGAACTTTGGGGAGTCCGGGGCCCTGACCGCCCTGGTGTTTGGGCTCATGCTGGGGAACCGCCGCAGGATCTCTGGGTGGCTGCGGCTGCGGCTCCGGGACATAGACAGCGACGACCCCACCCACAACCAGCTCACGTTTCTGGTGCGTTCGTTCTTCTTTGTGTTCGTGGGGCTGATGGCCACTCTGGGCCGCGTCGAGTACATCATCTTCGGCGTCCTGATAACGGTGGCAGTATACTACGGCAGGGCCCTGATAGTCAAGATGTCGCTCACCAAGCGGTTCACGGCCCTGGACAAGAAGGTGACCCGGGCCATGATACCCCGGGGGCTGGCCGCCGCGGTGCTGGCCACCTTCCCCATCACGATGGGCCTGGACAACGCCGAGGCGTACCTGCAGATCATATTCTTTATCATAATGGCCTCGGTGGTGATAACCACCATGGGCACGGGCAGGTCCAAGTCAAGTGCCGAGGGCGAGAGGGACCCGAGGATGTGGCGCGGATGGGAATAGGCGAGGTCCGAATGCGGCGCATACGACCAACCGCTCTGCCACTCCCGTCCGTACCACATATGCGTAGTAAAGGCGGTCGCTCATATTCCAAATGTTGGGGGTAACTGATCGGGCAGTTTGGGGCCGCTCTCGCTAGCATTCTGCCGGTTGGCGGT
>JAGWAW010000037.1 GCA_021296165.1 Nitrosopumilaceae archaeon
CATATCCAACAAGTACGGGAACGGCAACCTAAAGTTCCGCTCCAAAAAGCGCGGCGGCAGGCTGTCGGTTGCGTGTGATATTCCACCGCGCTTCGTGGACAACATGCATGCGTCGTTTCCCGGGCTGGGCGTCATGCGACTGTATGATGAGCAGCCATACCAATACCCATACAACTGGCTGCACGGCTCCCGCTCTTTCATGCTCGTGGACAAGACGCCAAAGTCGTGGAAGCGCGTCAAGCCTGGCGACCGCGTCTACCGCCTGTTCGTATCATACAACCTGCCGGAGCCGGAGCCCGCAAGCACCGGGGTGGCCGCGGGGATAGACCGCGGCATCACCAACCCCACGGTGGTGTGCAAGACCGACGGGGATATGGTCGAGTTCACGTGTTGTGATACGGCGGTGTCGTTCCGTTCCAACCAGTCCTGGAACGACGAGGCGCGGCGCACCATACAGCGGCGCAACAAGCACTCCAACTCCACAAAAAAGATGAAGCGGCAGCGAGAGAACTACAACTGGCACAACGCAAACGCTAGAGACTATGCCGAGTGGCTGCTGGCGAAGGAGATATGCTATGGCGTGGATGTGATATGCATCGAGGATCTGGACATCGAGGCGATGACGCGCAAGGGGAACGCCAGCAAGCGGGGGCTGAACAGGGGGCTCCGGTACATCCGGCATGGAATGATACTCAAGAAGGTACGCGTGGTGGCCGAGCGGTTGGGCATACGCATTGTGGAGGTGAACCCGCGCGGCACCAGCCAGGAGTGTTACGTGTGCTCACACACGGGAAAAGAGAACAGGAACGGCGAGCGGTTCCTATGCCTCGCATGTGGGAGGCTTGACAACGCCGACGGAAACGCGTCGGCGAATGTAGTTCAACGGGGAACCGATATCAGGGTTCCCGCGGGGGGTGGAATGACCCTCGAAAGGCGTGAAATGGGACGGCCCCGGAAGCCACCAAGACTGGTGTGTACGGCTCCGGACGTCATGCGGCGGCGCGAGAGACAAGCGTGCAATCGACCCAAGACATCAAGCGCCATGAAGCACCTGGGTAGGTATGCGTATGTTACGTGCGTATACTCAGGTATATAATTCCCGGTTGAGCGCGTACCCGTATCGACCCAGTTAATAATAAATAAGGGAATATTATTAACAACTTTATGAAACCTAGACTGGTTGTGCTCTCGATGATGGCGGTCCTGATCCCGCTTGGAGGAGATACATGACGGCGACGCCGGCTACGCGGAGGGCTTGAAGCCATGCTGTGCCGATGACCTGCCGTAAACGTTAAAATACAGTGCGCCTAGAAAGTGGCGCATGGTAGAAGGATATTGCGTAAAATGCAAAGAGAAAGTTACAATCAAGGACGCAGAGCAGGTCATCATGAAGAACGGCCGTCCCGCCGTGCGTGGCATCTGTCCCGATAGCGGCACCAAGGTCTATCGCATAGGCGCCACGCTGTAGTAGCTTCCAAACTAATATAGACAGCGACTCCGTCTTTTATTCATGTCAGGTGAGTATGATGCCCTTTTGGAGCGCATCAGGGGCAGCCTCAACGACGGCAAGGATGCCTCTCGTTCCAGGTTTGAGCTTCCTCCGGCTGATGTCATGTGGGAGGGACAACGGACGTATCTGCGCAACTTTGCTGAGTTCGCCAAGGTCTTGCGGCGCGACCCCCTCAAGATACTTCAGTACCTGTCCAAGGAGTTTGCCGTTCCCGCCGAAAAGATAGGCGACAAGGCGATGTTCATCGGCAAGAGGGAGCCGGATGACTTTGCCCGGCTGTTCCGGATATACCTTCGGGAGTATGTGGAGTGCCCCACCTGCAAAAGTCCCGACACAGGTACCATAAAGGAGAATCGCATATCTTTTCTGGTATGCGAGGCATGCGGCGCCAAATCCACCCTGAAAGGCAAGTATGCGTGATGTTCTCGGCCAAGATAACGAACTACAACGGCCGCACCATGCTGAATATTTGCGACGTGGACCTGCTGGGCCGGGAGCTGGTCGAGGGAAAACTCTCGCTCCGCATCAGCCCGGCCTACTACGGGGGGAGAATGATGGACCGCCGGGAGGCGGAGGAGATGCTGGAGTCCTCGTCCGTCATAAACATGGCTGGCGAGGAGATAGTTTCACTGTCGACGGCCATGGGCGTGGGGACTAGGGAGGGAGTTCGCACCGTCTCGGGCATCCCCTTTCTTATAGTGCTCAAGATGTAGATGGACAGGGAATTATAGTGATTACTACAGATTAAATATTATGTGCGATACCAGCATGAACGGCCACACAACCAAGGCAAAAGGCGGCCCCGACTCGGCCAAATCCAAGGGGGAATGTTCAGTCCACACGAATTACTACGGCCGAGCGTGAATCTGTTGGAAGGGCGACAGGAGCCAGCGCGGCGGTGCGGGTGCCGGAGACCGCCGCGGCATACCTTCTGGCGTTTATTGGGGCAAACGCGATCCCGGGGCCAAGTTTACCGACGGGAACCGGGCGTAGAGCCGCCTGGAGGGACACCAAACCATTCCGCCACGGCGACGCGGAGTGCGTCCGGGACGAGGCTCACGTCAACAGGATGTTGCCGTGCAGTATGTGGTTCTGGGCCTTGACTAGGCGCGGATGCGACGGGATATCCCCGCACATCGAACCCTGGAGTCTGCATTGCCATGTCTATGAGTCTGCAGGCGGCCAGGCGACGGGGCGGCCGGCGCCGTCGGGGAGTGTGTATCGTTGCACGAAGCATGGCAGATGGGTGATTCGCCCACAAACAGAATGGTGGCCAGTGAGGCCCTGTGCGGAAGGCCATGGGGGAGACGCGCCGGTCCAGACGCGCCTGAGCGCGGCAGGCATCGCCGGGGTGCCGACAAGCGGGCACGGCATTATGGGCACGCGGACTCTAGGCCGTGCAGGGACGGCCGGAGGTCGCAGGTGCCGGGCATGGCATTCGGGTCATCGGCGCGGCGGGCCGCCGACGAGACTATGCATAAACCGCGATAATTCCCGAGCGCTGGGCAATTCCAGGTCGGGCGGTCTGCTTTTAAGACGGAGTGGTGCATGGGAGTGTGGTGGATGCAGACGAGGCTGATCCGTACTTCGCGGAGGCCGAGACGGATCTGGACCGCGCGGTGGAGTCCAGGATAGACGACAGGCTTCATTCAAAGGCTCTCCGCTGGCGCCCCCCGGACGGCTTCAAGGGGCGCAAGACCGTAAACGAGGTGCTGGACAAGCCCACCATAATGACGCTCTACAAGATGATCTCGGCGGGCACCGTCTCGGGTGTGGCAGGGGCAGTGGGGGCGGGCAAGGAGTCGCTGCTGTTCCGGGGCGTCCGCGAAGGGGAGTCGGACCTGGCCCTCAAGGTATACCTGGTGTCTACCTCCAACTTCAAGAAGCGGGCCGACTACATCCGGGGGGATCCGCGCTTTTCACGTTTCCGAAGAAACACGCGGGACCTGGTGTATCTGTGGGCCCAGAAGGAGTTTCGGAATCTGCGCCAGTCGCTCGAGGCAGGGGTGCGGGTGCCCCGCCCGGTGAGGGTGGCCAACAACGTGTTGGCCATGGAGTTTGTGGGGGATGGGGGCCGGCCGGCTCCCCTGCTGTTGCACAGCCCCGCCGACGGGGGGGACTACAAGCAGGTTCTGGACATGATGCGCACCATGTACACGGAGGCCGGCTTGGTGCACGGCGACTGTTCCGAATACAACATCTTCAAGTCCGGGGACGGCCTGGTTCTCTTTGATCTGGGCTCGGCGGTGGACCGGCGCCACCCTGCCGCCGGGGCGTTTCTCCGCAGAGACATTAATAATATCAACAGGTTCTTCCGTCGCCGGGGCGTCGCAGTGAGGGATCTGAACGACATACTGGGTGATATGGAGTGAGCTACTCCCGAAGCATACGCATACCCGCCGCCCGCATTGGGGTGCTCATAGGCAGGAAGGGCAGTACCAAGAAGGCAATAGAGGAGGCGTGCGGCGTCAGCGTTCGTGTGGACAGCCGCAGTGGCGAGGTGGCCATCGAGTCCTCCGCCGGGGATGTGCTTACGGCGCAGCCGTTCAAGGCCGCCGAGATAGTCACCGCGATTGGGAGGGGCTTCTCGGAGGGTAATGCGATGCTTCTGACCGATGATAGATTCCGGTTGCATGTAATGGACCTGCGGGAGTTTGCCGGCAAGTCTGGCTCCTCGCTGGAGCGCATACGGGGGCGCGTCATAGGCGAGAACGGCAGGGCCCGACGGAATATAGAGCAGCTGAGCCGCAGCCACATATCGGTGTACGGCAAGACAGTCTCCATAATCGGCGAGGAGAACCGGCTCCGAGCCGTGGTCTCGGCCGTAAACTCCCTACTGACCGGAGGAATGCACGCGGCCGCGTACGGGCGCCTGGAGGCGGCAAACCGCCGGGAGAGGATGGACAGGATGCTGCTGTGGGAGGGACAGCAGATTGGGGAATGAACGTATTTTATATGGAATTGTAGGGAGATCCGCATGATGGGGGGAAGGCTTGGCCGCTGAGCGATTCAACCAGATATCTCCCAGCGAGTTCTTTTACAGGAACCGCGACTTGGCCGGATTCAGCAACCCCACCCGCTCGTTGTATACGGCGGTACGCGAATTCGTGGAGAACTCGCTGGACGCGTGCGACCAGAGGGGAATACTGCCCAACGTTCGCTTGGTGATACAGGCCGAGGATCCCGAGGCCAAGGATCCCCGCACGTACATCCTTACAGTGCACGATAACGGGCCGGGGGTGGACGTTGAGCACGTTCCCTTGGCGTTCGGCACGGTGCTGTACGGCTCCAAGTTCGGCCTGAAGCAGGCCAGGGGCATGTTCGGGCTGGGCGCCACCATGGCCATCCTGTACGGCCAGATAACCACCAACAAGCCGGTGCACGTCTCCAGCAGCACCGACGGCAAGACCAAGGACGTCTTTGAGATACTGCTGGACATCCAAAAGAACAAGCCGGTCATACTAAAGCACACCACCTCCAAGGCTAGACGGAGGGGGCTCTCTGTCAGCATAACGCTGGAAGGGGACTACTCCAAGGCCGGCTCCAAGATCCGGGACTATGTCTACCAGACGTCCCTGATTACGCCGTACGCCACCATATCATTTGAGGATCCAAAGGGGGAGACGTTCAGGTATGACAGGATACTCAAGAGCATGCCCCCGCCGCCCACTGTAATCAACCCGCACCCGCACGGCGTGGACGTGGAGACCATCCGCAGGATGATCCTGGAGTCGCGGCGCGACTTGGTGTCGACGGGGAACGGCGCCGCCGACAGACTCATCCGGGCTCTGGGCCTCAAGAGCAGCGACGCCGGATATGACGTGGTGGCCCGACGTGTCGCCCAGCGCTGGAAGCGCCTCTCGCCTTCGGCGCGGCTCCCGGCCGCCTTGGCCACCGTACTGAAGTGCTCTCCGAGAGACCTTCCAGAGATGACCATACACGACATAGACGTCGCCGACGACACCATATCATACCATGACGGCATGGCCGGGGCGTCCAAGACGGCGCAACTGGATCGGGGCCAGCCGTACTACCCGTATCTGGAGGAGGTGGCCGCCGGCGAGCCCCTCCAGTCGTTTCTGACGGCGCGGTTCCAGCGGGTGGGGCCCCGGACGGCCGAGCGCTTTGCCAAGTTTGCCGAGTTCAAGCCGGAGAGGCGCATCGGCACGCTGGACAACCGGGAACTGGTCCGGCTGAGTGACTCGCTCCAGGCGTATGGGGAGTTTTTGGCGCCGGATCCGTCGTGCCTGGCGCCTCTGGGGCAGGAACCGCTTCGACGGGGCATGGCCAAGTTCTTCGAGCCGGACTTTCTGTCGGTGGTGATGCGTAACGCCTCTGCGTACTCGGGGTTCCCGTTCGTGGTGGAGATGGGCATAGCGTATGGCGGGGGAATACAGACTCGAGGAATCAAGGCGTACAGGTTCGCCAACCGCATACCGCTGCTGTACGACGAGGGCAGCGACGTGGTGCTCAAGGTGATAAACGACATGGACTGGAACCGCTACAAGGTCAAGGGCGAGGCGCCCTTGGTGATCGCCACGCACATCTGCTCCACCCGAATCCCCTACAAGACCGTGGGCAAGGAGAACGTGGCTGATCGTCCCGAGATCGAGCGCGAGTTGCGGCTGGGCCTCCAGTTTCTGGCGCGAAAGCTCTCCTCGTACATGTCCAGGCGCGGCAAGGCCGAGGCGGCTAAGAAGCGGGCCAACCTGTACGCAAAGTACATACCGCTGGTGTCGCAGTTCTGCACCGAGTTGGCCGGCCGCAAGGCCGAGCCGAAGTACGCTACCATGCTCAAGGCGGAGGACGGCGGTGGCTAAGACGGCCAAGAGCCGCGCCTCCAAGACGCAGCGGGACATACTGGACCTGCTCAGGAAGCACGGCTCCCGGATATACGACGACCTTGACCACGGCAGGTTTCCCAACTTTGAGATACCCAGCCGGTCGGTCGGCAACATCGTGTACGACACCAAACTGCGCCAGTATGTGTTGGGTAAGTCGGCGGCCCTCCGCAGCTCCAAGAACACGTCGCAGCTGCGCTCGTTCACCCAGCTGATGTGGCTGGCCTTCTTCGCCAACCGGCTCACTCAGGAGAAAAAATCCTCTACTCTGCGGGATGTCTACTACTCCTCGCAGGCCTTCTCCATCGACTTTGACGATCAGTCCGAGTCGGACAACATCATAGTGGACTTGGAGGCGGTATTGGCCAAGCCCCGGGAGGCCATGCACATCTTCCCCGAAGAGCGCAGCTCGGTCTTTGGGGATCTGGACATAGAGTATACGGTGCCCGGGTACGAGGGAAAGCGCATGAATCTCTCCAACCATCCTGACGGTTACGCCATAGGGCCCAGCCTGACCAGCGCCGAGCTGGTGGGCACCAGCGCAGAGATGGTCATAGCAATAGAGAAGGGTGGCCTGTTTACACGGTTCGTGGAGGAGCAGGTGGACAAGAAGTTCAAGTCTATAATAGTGGACACCGGCGGACAGGCCCCCCGCTCCACCCGCACGCTGCTGAAGCGGCTCCACGACGAGCTCTCGCTCCCGGTCATAATACTGACCGACGGGGACGTGTACGGGGAGCACATAGCAATGGTGATAAAGTCTGGCTCGGCCAACGCGGCGCACCTGCGCGAGCTGACCGTCCCCGACGCCAAGTGGGTGGGCGTGTGGGCGTCGGACATAGAGCGGTACGACCTGCCCACCATACCCATGACCGACTCGGACATCAAGCGCTGCCACGACCTCCAGAAGGACCCTCGCTATTCCCACGGCATATGGAAGAAGGAGCTGGAGGTGTTCCTGAAGATAAAGCGGAAGGCCGAGCTGGAGGCCTTCTCCAAGTATGGCCTAACCAACATAACCGACCGCTACCTGCCCCAGAAGATAGAGCTGGCCCGCAGCCTATAGGCGCTACTGCGGCGCCGCCTGCCCGTCAGCCTATGCGGAGGGTCAGGACGCCGTTCCTGTACTTGAAGTCGGCGATCTGCATCCTCTCGGCACCGGTTATGGGGATCTCCTTGGAGAAGCCGCCGCTCCCCCGCAGGTACAGGATGCTGTCCACCAGGCGCACCACAATCTTGTCCTCAGGGCCGGGAACCTCTGCCACGAAGACGAACCCGCCGTTGTCCTCTATGAGATCGTACATCCAGTTCTTGGTCTCCTGCTCCCGCCGGGCGAACTTGGGGGCGTTGGATGCTATGGTCTTCCTGATTACACGGGTCCAGAATATCATGGTGGCTGCGGCAATGCCTATGAGGATGAAGCTGACACTGTTCCCCCCCTGGGCTGACATGAAGTACAGCATGCCCAGGAATACGATGACCACGACGGGCACGATCTGCCCCACGGCCTTATCGTTGTATGCAGGCTTGTAGGTGGCCACTGTGCCACCTTCCGACGCCGCCAATATTTGGGTTGCGCGGGTGTGGCAGGGGATTATCGTGATTAATACAGGGTCGCCAATCCCGCGCGATGCCGGCATGGCGAGCAACTCGGATAGAAGGCGGCCCGGATGCGACCGGATGCGGGGCCCGCAGACCCACATTCGGCGGCAGAATCTACCCGCCGATGACCTGGACCATATCTTATGCCGCGCGCGATTGGCATGGCAAATCCCACACCAGACGGCCACGCGTTTTGGGTCCGGCGTGCCATGCAGCATGTCAGGATCATTAACACTCTGTTCTGATGCGGACCCTTCCGGCCCCGGTGCGGCAACGATTTTAAGAACGCCCGGAGGGGGCCGGTCGTGGACCTGCGAAACAAGATTGCCGGGCATCCGGACTTTCCCAAGCCGGGCATCCTGTTCCGCGACTTTGCCCCGGCCCTCAGGGATCCTGCAGCTCTGACGTACATGGCCGACGAGGTGGAGCGGAGGTTTCCGGCCGGCGACATAGATGTGGTGGCCGGGATAGAGTCCCGGGGGTTCATACTGGGCACGCTCATGGCCGTCAGGTACAACCGGGGCCTGGTAATGATAAGAAAGGCGGGCAAGACTCCTGGGGAGACTAGGAGTGTATCGTACGATTTGGAGTACGGGAGCGCCACCATCGAGACGAGGGACGA
This sequence comes from Nitrosopumilaceae archaeon, assembly GCA_021296165.1. Lineage (GTDB taxonomy): Archaea > Thermoproteota > Nitrososphaeria > Nitrososphaerales > Nitrosopumilaceae > VYCS01. Next base: position 8,576 of record JAGWAW010000037.1, read on the forward strand.
TGCCATAGAGAAGGGGGCGCGGGTCCTCATATGCGACGACCTGCTGGCCACCGGCGGAACGGCCGCCGCCGCCGCCGAGCTCGTGGAAGCCGCGGAGGCGGAGGTGGTCGGAATGGCGTTCATCATTGAGTTAAAGGGCCTGGAAGGGCGGGGGAAGATCGGCCGCCACAGGATAGAGAGCTTGGTGGAGTACTGATGGAAGAGATAGAGATAGGCATCTTTGGCGGGACGGGCATATACGATGCCGGGCTGCTGAAGAACGCCGAGACCGTGCGGGTGGAGACCGAGTACGGAGAGCCCTCCGATGTGGTAACCCGGGGCACGTACAAGGGCCGGAGAATGGGGTTCCTTCCCCGCCACGGCCGTGGCCACGTCTTGGCGCCGCACATGATAAACTACCGAGCGAATGTCCGGGCGCTGGCCGACATGGGCGCCCGCCGCATCATAGCCGCCTCGGCGGTGGGCAGCCTTCGAGAGGAGATTGAGCCCGGACACCTGGCCCTCCCGGACCAGTTCATAGACAACACCAGAAGCAGGATAGGCTCGTTCACCGAGCGGGGGAGTGTCATACACATCTCAGTGGCCGACCCGTTCTGCCCGGAGCTGCAGGGGTGCCTGCGCCGCACCGCAGACGCCCGGGGCATAACGCTCCACGGTGGCTGCACGTACGTCTGCATAGAGGGGCCCCGCTTCTCCACCAGGGCCGAGTCCAACATATACAGGCGGATGGGTGCCGACGTCATTGGCATGACGCTGGTGCCCGAGTGCCAGCTGGCCCGGGAGGCGCGCGTCTGCTACTCGTCCATAGCTCTGGTGACCGACTACGACGTCTGGGCCAAGAAGCCGGTCACCGCCAAGGAGGTGGCCGACACCATATCCAAAAACACCGAGACGTTCAGGGATCTCCTCTCGGCCACAGTGCAGGCGATACCCCGCAGCAGGTCCTGCCGATGCGCAGCAGCCTTGGACGATGCGACTTTCTAGCGCATCTTAGCCGTCGGCAAACTCCTCCCGCTGCAGCCCGGGGGGTAAGTTCAGGTTGCCCCGTACCAGGTTGGCCTGGAGCGTGTCGATTACAGCGTCCGGGTCGTATCCCAGCGACCGGAGCCGGGATGTGGTCTGGTCGGTAATCTTGGCTCCGATGTTTTGGCCGCCTATCCTCCCGAAGGCTATGGCCGTAAAGTCGAACGTCTGGCCACTCATCTCGAATTTGCCGGTTATCTTGGCGGCCATCTGGTTGCCGTCCACCGACTCAATGTTTACGTTCATTGGTGTCATACCTCTACAGCCCGGTTCACGTGGTCGTCCACCAGAAAGCTCCAATAGCCGTCCTCGCCTACCTTGTAGTTCCGGACGGGCAGGTGGACCACCTTCTCGTCTATGCGCTCGTGCTCTACGTGGCCGTCGCGGGGCAGGCGGACCAGAGACCAGCGGTCCTTGCCCTTCTGCATCTTGGAGACCAGCACCCCCCACTTCTCGCCGGGGTCTATGCGGGGCATTCCCACCGTGTCGGCTATGGACTCTATCCCCAGCTGCTTCTCCTCACAGAACCGCTTCTTGCAGACGCCGCACCTCCACACGTCCACCGAGCCTATGGTCCGCTCGTCTATGTTTATGTTTACCACGCCAAAGTACACCGGCTGGTGGCGGCAGGACTCCTCGTCCATGTCACTGCGACTCCCGGCCGGCCATATTTGTCCTTGCATCCTCATATGGCCTCTCCAGCTCTACGCCTATGTTGTCGACGTCTTTGTTGCGGCCAAACGGCACTCCGCGCCGCTCGCACATCCGCCTGTACATGTTGACGGCCGTAAACCGGGGATGCATGGCCTCATATCGCGTCTGGCCATACTCTATGAAGCCGCCTATATCCACCAGCGAGTCGGCTAGCCGGCGTGCGTCCTCGGGCGTTATGCCCAGGCGGGCCGCCATTCCGGGCGGGTCCATCCTGCCCTCCACGTTGACCAGCAGGTAGATATCGGCCTGCTCGGGGGTGAGGCACACCTCCGATATCAAACACTTTCGCACTTCTGGTCTCATTTCTCGGGCTCCTGCCGCACCAGAAACTTCTTGGCCAGCCGGAAGGCAAACACTAGGGCGATAAAGTGCACCGCCGCCCCGGCCACCGCTGGCATCAGGAGGTCGCCGGTCACACCCCACAACACCAGAAAGACAACAATCGTGGGAGCCGCGATTATGATCCCCATAATGCTCCCCTTTACCGCCACGTCCCGGGAGGTGAGTCCTGCCATCAGACAATCCGCCGTGCAGTGCAATAAAAAGGCCACCTGCCCAGATCTGGCAGAGAGTAGGATGCGTCTCCATAGGGGAATATTCACAATCGGGGCAGAACCTCGACATGCGTAATTTTTTGGCGCCCCCACCGCGCACGCGAGGGGGGCGGGTCTGCTAACCCCATCCCCCTCTTGCGCGGCCAGGCCGACCACTGCGTTGGCTGGTTGCGTGGTGC
>JAGWAW010000038.1:0-11262 GCA_021296165.1 Nitrosopumilaceae archaeon
TGTTTGATTGATCACATTCTGGCGCGTTGCCGCAGGGCCGTCAGCGTGGAATATATGCACAATTCGATACAAACCCGTACGTGTGCGATGCGGCCGCCGCCCCGCAGAACGCCGCGGCGGCGGGCAGATGCAATATATCATGCCCCAGTACCAGCGGCGCTGCGGCCAACGCCAGGCACATCTCCAGGGCCACCTGTGCCCCGGCGGCGGCTGCGGGGCCCGCTCGTACTGTAACTATACGAAACGGCATGGCGACCTCGCGCCGGGATATCGCGCCGCGGCCGGCCCGGAGGGTTCCGTACAGGTCCAGACCCAGCGACGCCCCGTACCACACCATGACCGGCCACACCACATAGGATGCAACCATGCACGCGGCGACGCCGGCGGCCACCAAATAAAAAAACGGCGGGCGGCTCACCGCGCGCGGTCCAGCCGCAGCAGCACCACGCTCACCATTATGGCAAAGACGAACACGATCCTCACCACCCACAGCAGTGACTGGTACAGGCTGTCTATCTTCTCGGTGAGGTCCTCAGGCAGGTCGGCCCCGGCCGGCGGTTCGAATATGTTGTCGACGCCGAATATGTACGCGATCAGGTACGGCATGGCCCACACCAGAAAGGCCCCTATTACGGCGCCCATCAACATGGTCTGGTACTTGCCCACCGACTCGGACTCTTCCTTGCGCTTCTCCAGCATGGCACACAGATTATACTCGCTATTTAACGAGGCGTGCACCGCATGCGGCCGTTATATTCTGGCATTATTCGGGGCGCAATGAGACGACAAATATCGCGCAGGGCGCCCGCCCTCTCGGCCATAGTGGGCATCATAATAGGGGTGGGTGTCACGGCGGCGGCCGGCTCCACCCTCTACTATACGTTCGAGAGCCAGACGGACCCGTTCAAGTCCAGTTCCGCCCTGGACGTCAGAAACCTCAGCGTCGTAAAGGACGAGGACCTGCTCAGGATAACGGCCACGCTGCGGAACAACGGGCAGACCCGCATAGACCAGGTCACCATAGACAAGATCCTGGTCTCCGAGATCGAAATATTCCAGACGGGTCCCTCCATAGTGAAGCTGGACGTCGACGGCACAAACCAGACGCACAACACCCACTACACCTACAGGGCGGAGGGGCTGACCACCCCCTCCGGCGTGGTCAGCATACCCTACGGCCAGTCCGAGGCCCTGGTCCTGGAGATAAAGTCCGACCCGACGGCGACCGACGACATAGAAAACCACGTGAACGTCTCCGACCGCCTCACCATGACACTGAGGGTGGGGGCCGGCGGGGACAACTTCATCACCGATGCCTTCTCGGCGCGTGTAAAGCCCGGCTAGATCTCTTCTTTTTTCATTTTTGGCGCGGAAATATCCCGCGGGCGCTCCCCCTTTTAACCTGCGATATGTTGGAGTGCATTGTCCTACAGCGACAAGACGGCCATCTGGTTCCACAAGCCCACGGCCCTCAACCAGCCGCTCTTCCAGATGCCCCTCTTCGGGTACGTGACAGGGTCGCAGGGTGCGCTCTTCTTTGGCATAGGACTGCCGGCGTTCTTTGCCGTGATGAACACATACGGCATCATGTATGCGCTGATACCTTTGGGGGCAGTCGCCGCCTTCGCCCTGATACGGCCCCCCGTGATGGGGTACGAGACGCGCATGGCCGTCTTGGTGTGGTTTTACGTGCGGCGGCGCCGGCCCCGGATGGTGAGAAGCGCCGCCCTGGCGGTGCCCGTCCCCGCCTCCCTGTCCGTACCCAAGAGGGCCAAGGCGGCCAAGACCGCCAGCCGGCCCGCCGAGCCCCTCCGGGTGCGGGGCGCCGGCCGGCCCGTGGAGATATCCATGGTGCTGAGGACCGGCGGGAACAGGGCCCGGCGCGGCCGCGTCCGCATCATGCTGGACGGCTCCGGGATAAAGACGGCCATCCCCTCCGGGGCGGGGCGCGTCAGCGTCATACTGCACCCCGAGGACTGCGTGGGCACGCGCACCATATCCATACACGAGGTGGACGGCAACGACGGGGCCGGCGCCCTCCTGGTGTCCAAGGAGGTAGTGTTTGAGGGCTAGGGCGGCCCTGTCGGACTGGTATGAGCTGCGGCCCTACCCCGGAGACGAAGGCGCCGACGACTTTGGCGCCATACTGGACCACATACCCGAGTTCGTCTTCGTGATATCGGTGCGGGACGGCCGCCTCGCCACGCACATGAGAACCTCGGCCAGGCACCTGCCGCTGCTGGAGAGCCTGGGCTGCACCGAGCCGGTCCCCTCCGATTCCCCCGCGCTGCACGGGCATGCGGCATCATACCGGTACCGTTCGGTGCGGCACTGCGCCCTGCCGGTGGGGGATGCCGACGCTGCCTCGCCCATATTCCGCATCATGGGGGACTCGGTGGCGGGATCCGCGTACCTGATGGTGTGGTGCAGGCGGAGGGCCTCCCACCCCCGCATATCGCAGTACATACGCAGGACCGAGCGGGGGCAGGCCGCCGACGGCCTGGCCGGCCTGATGTCCGGCATGTGGGGAGGCGCCTCCAAGCCGGGCCCCACCCAGACCCATAACGCCAGGCTGGCTCGGGAGAAGGCCGCCTCACGCCACCTCTTTGCATGCGATGTGGTGGCCGCCGCCGACTCCATGGACGACCTGCGGGCCGTCGAGTCCTCGTTCCCCTCCATGTCGCTGAGGCGCCATTCCAAGGCGGACACCAGGCACATAGACCTGGTGTCGTCTGGCAGGGCGCCCATTCCCTGGTGGGGCGGCTCGCGCATGCCCATACTGAGTGATGTGGAGCTGCGGCTCTTTGTGCGCCTCCCAGACGAGAACGACATGGCCTCCGTCCCCATGAATGCGGGCCGGATGGTGTCGCGCTCGGGCGGCGAGCGCGTGGAAGGCGGGGGCGCCACCACCATAGACATAGAGAGACCCGAAGGTCCGGGAGTATCGGAGCCGTAAGGTGGGCGCCCGCCATATCAGGGGTGGCTGCCCGCGTGGGGCCACGGCCGGGCGGCCCGTCAAGCCCGGCACGTGCGCCGGGCGGGGGTGTCCTGCGACGAATTATCGGGGCAGATATTCGAAGGCGGGCGGGGACCGGAGTGTTAGGGCCTCAGGGCCCGGATGCCGGACAGCACGGTCTGGCTGGCCGAGGACACGGCCCGGATGCCCCCCGCCACGGCGGGCATATACCCGATGAGTGCCCGGCCCACCAGTATGGCATATACGGACACTATGATGGCGGTTATCTCGTGCGGGATGCCGAATATGGTCAACACGTCAAAGGCGTACAGTCCAGCCATCAGCTTGAACATCTCGACGGACATCTCCAAGCCCAATTCCACGGACCGCACGGCGTTGGCCAACACGTCCCCGGTGTCCATCTCGCCGGACATCTCCATCATGCGCATACTCATGTCATGCTCTGCCATGCGGGCGTATACCGTTGAGATTTGCGGGCCGGCCGGCTCGCCATTCATGGTCTGGAGCTGTATGCCCAGGGGGGCGGCAATCAGGATATCCCCGGCGGCCAGGCACCCCGACAGAATGTACATGAACAGTATGATCCTTAGGGCGTTGTCCTTCATTTCTGGCGCCTCCCAGATATGGCGGCGGTACGGCGGCCCCCAGGGTGGCCGGCCACCGGCTGCAGCCCAGCCCGGCGCATTCGTTCCGCCCCGCATGCGGGCAGGGCGGCCTCTCTGACGGATATGCCGGCCGGCCCGTCAGGGGCGGCGGCTACGGACAGGCTCGAGAGACAGCGGGGGCGGCCCCTGCACGGCTTTGCCATGAGATACGCGCACGCCTGATTGCTTATAGCACATACGTATCAATGACACGCCTGTAGGCTGGCGCGCCCTGCGGATCCGTTACACCCGGCCCTTAAATCGCGCACACCATTCCGGACGCGTGATAGCGCTGGGCGTGGGCATGGCCGCCATGGCCGTCCTGGCCGCCGGAATGCTCCTGGAGTATTATGCCGAGAGGGACCGCATAGAGCGCGTGCGCGACATATCCGACGAGGTCCGGGCGGCGCGCCTCCGCGAATCCGTATCGGCCACACACCAGCACCCCGGCATACTGCTGGAGAACAGGTGGGGCGGCGACACGCAGATAACCGGTCTCATAGTGATATGCGATGGCGGCGCCATCCTCAGCGCCCCCCTCAACCACAGCGTGCCGGCGGGCGGCTCCATCCTGATCAGCGACATGCCGGACCCGGGGGCGTGCACATGACGCCTGCGGCCGGCGCCCTGGCATGCATGGCGTGCGCCATGGTATGGTGCGGGGCGGCCCACGCCGACATACACCTGTACGTGCCCGACTCCATGCTACAGAACACGCACTACGAGGGCATGGCACTCCTGGACGAGCCGGCCGCTCACCCCTACACCCTGCTGCTGGCCTCCGAGGGCCCCGTCCGCATACCCCACAACATAACCATACAGGCCGGGACCAACCACGGCATATTCGGCATATACCCGTATGGCGCCGGGGAGGCGCGCATATCGGCGGTGCCGCCCGGCGGCCCGCCCGCACATGCCACAAGCTCCATACACCCCGACGCCCCCCGCCTGCGCCTCATACTGCCGGGAGCCCAAAACTTGGCAGCCACCCACATGCCCGTATTCATATTCCTAACGGATGGCGCCGGGCGCCCCCTGCCCGCCCCGCACGCCATACCCATACACCTGGACGCGCCGCCCTCCATCGATATCCCAGGTACGGCCACCATACACCCGGGCCGCACCCACGCCACGGTACAGGCCGCCATACACGGCTCCGGCACCATACACGCCTCCTCCAAACATGCGGCCGGCGACTCCGCCGAGATACTCTGGAGCGGCGCCGACATCAGTGTGCGGGTGGGCGTGGCGCCAAACCCGGCCCCCGAGGGGTCCGCCGCCGCATACTTTGTGTGGCTGGAGCGGGACGGCTACCCATATGACCCGCCGCACCACACCCAGGTGCTCATATCCTCCGACTCGCCGGCGGCGTCCACCGCCCCGGGGCCCGGGCCGGGGCCCGTCCGCCGCGGGGCCATCTCCGGCGGCATATACAGCGGCACCATACACACCGGGCAGGTCTCCGGCCCCGGCGACGCCCGCGCGTACGGCAACATGGCCACCATAACGGCCACCGTACCCGGCGTGGGCAGCGGCAGCGCCACCATATCGGTGGGCGCCCATCCGGCCGGCGCGCTGGACACGGCCGCCTCGGCGCTGCGGGACTGCGTCGACGCGTCGCCCGAGCGCACGCGCCACATACCCTGCGGCCGCATGCTGGGGGCCTTCGCGGCGCTGGGGGGCACCCCCGACCAAATATACGACGGGGCACCCCCCGACTGGATACACGCCGCCTTCCGCGCCGCCGACGCGCGCCCCCGCGCCGACGCTGCGTTACTGTGGGCGTTCCCCGACACACCCCACCACACCGCATGGGTGGTGGCCGGATTCTATGCCACCGGCGGCATACCCGGTATCTGGGTCCCGGCGCCTCCCCCCGACACATCCGACATAGTAACCAGCCACTCGGCCCCCCGCCGCACGGGAACGGGCCCGGTCACCATACCCATGGATACGCCCGCCCCCCTCAACCTCACCATATCCGGCGGGGGGATATCCCCGGCGGGCCTGGCCCTGCCGGGGCCCGCCCGGCCGGACATCCGGATATCGTGGGAGCCGGCCCCCCATACTGCAGGACCCCGGCTGCTGGGCATCATATACGTGACCGACCACGCGGGCCGCGCCCTGCACCCCGGCCACACCATGCACAACCTCACCGTATCGGGGTACGGCAATACCACCATACACCACTCCATACCATACGGCGCCGCGGCCGCCATATACGGCGAGTCGGACGGGTCCGGCGGGGTGCTGGCCCGGCTCCCCGGAGCCCCTCCGGCCCGCATACCCACCAACCCGAACGCCACACATACCATCACCCTGTGGATGCCCGACAGGGTGCATGTCGCCGAGGAGTTCCCATACGCCATACATGCGGTCTCCGGGGACACGCCAACACACCGCATATACGACGCGGCCCTGGCGTCCGGGTCGGTCTCGCCGGCCCCCGGCCACAGGCTGGTCGCCGACCGCACCGGCGGAGACATGGCCGTCGTCTGGGAGGGGGCGGCCGCCTGGGATACCACCGAGCCGTTCCTAAACGAGATGCCCCGCATACGTATCGACACGGGCGAGACGCAGGTGCGCCTAGACCAGAACATCACCATATCCATACACGGGGCGCCCCCCGGCGCCCAGACCTACGCGGACGGCCCCTTGGCATTCTCCCACACCCCGCCGCACTCGTACACGGCCCGGCCCGCCGAGGCCGGCCAATACACGGTAAACGTGACGGTGTCGGCCCCCGGCTGGCACCCGCACTCCCGCGCCATATCATACTCGGCTGACACGTACGCCGACGTCTCGTATATGGCCACATCCAGCGACTCGGCGCCGGTCCCATTCAAGATGCGTCTGGAGTCAGATGATACATCATACACGCTGCTCCCCGGCCAGGCCATACCCCTGGCGCCGGGCGCCTACACCGCCACCCTGGAACATAATGTACGGCTGGACGGTAGCCGCTACACATTGTCCGGCGTCACGATAAACGGCGCCGAGTCGGGGAATGCAGGCCGCCTGGCGCTCACCGTGGACGGCCCCACCCACATCACATCCCGCTACGAGAGGGTGGTGGAGGTCCGGGCCTCGTACACCGGGGTACTGTCCGGGCCCGTCCCCGGCTCGGGGGACTACTCTGTCGGCGACACGGTCCACATACGCGCCGGGCCCGTCCCCGTGTGGTGGGGGCTGGCCCGGGCCGTCCCCGCATCCTGGGAGGGGCTGCCGCCGGACCACCACACCTTCGATGATACCGTTCGGTTCCCCGCCGCACACTCGGTGGACATACGCGCCGAATACCGCACGGACCACACCCCCCTGATGCTGCTGGCCGGGGCCGCCGCGTCCGTCCCCATACTTTTGATGCGGGGGCGCATCGCCGATGCGCTGGGCGACATACGGGGGCGGGGGTCCTGATCCGCGCCATATGGTGCATCACATCGTGTACTGTGGTATGGTGTGTCATACTGTACGGGGGCGGCCACACATGGTGGGCCGCCGCGGCCGCGGCGCTGGCCGCCTCCTCGTGCATCATATGGTGGGGCGGCGGGGGCCGGTTCCGGGCCCGCGCCGTGCACCTGTCCGGGTACCACCGCATCTGGGTATATACGGAGTCCAGGGTCCCGGCCCTCCGCCGCATCGCGGGACACAGCCGCCGCGGTATGGAGCGCCGCATACACCGCAGCGGCCATACCATGGACACGGAGCGCGCCGCCACCGTATCGACGCGCCTGGCCCTCACCCTGGCCGCCCCCTGTATGGCGCTGGCGTGCGCGGGAGCTACGCACCACACCATGTGGATGGCCGCCGCCGCGGCCCCCTGCATCGCATACGCGGCCCCCCACATCCAGATATGGGTGTGGACGCGCCGCCGCGCCGCATCCTGCAGCCGCGAGGCGGCCTTCTTCCTGGCGTACGTCCACATAGTGCAGACGGCCGGCGGCGGCCTGTACCGGGCCTTCGAGATGGTGGAGCGCGCCGCCGCGTTCCCGGCCATGGGGCGCGAGGCGGGCATAATACGCCGCCGGGCGGCGGCCGGCGACTCCCGGAACGGCGCCCTACTCCACTACTCCAAATACCACCCCGTCCCCATACTGCGGGACTTTGTGGCCGGATACGTGGCAAAGCAGTCGGCCGTCGGCGACGTCCCCGCATACACGGCCGAGAAGGCCCGGCAGGCCTTCACCATATACGAGGCCGCCTGGTCCAGATACGAGAGGTCCGCCCAGGAGATGTTCGGCGGGATAATGATGTTCGCCATAATACTGCCCATGATGATCATGCTCTCGGCCATGCTGGGCACCCCCCAGACGGTCCACACCCTGCTGTCGGCGGGCGCCCTGATATCCCCCATGGTATCGCTGGGTATGATACTGGCGCTGGGCGGGGCGCAGCCCCCCGCCGGGGCCGCCCCGCCGGTGTGGCGCATATCCCCCATACCGGGGTGCGGCGCCGGCATCATGCTGCATGTGATTGGGGCCGAGCCGGCCGTCTCCATGTCTGCGGCTGCGCTGGCCTTTGCCGTGTCCAACAGCATAATGACCGCCCCCGCCCTCCGCGCCATAGCATCCTGCGAGAGGATGCTGCCCGAGTTCCTCCGGGACATGACCGAGATGTCCCGCGCCGGCGCCAGCGTGCCCCGCATGATACGCCGGCAGGCCGTCCGGGCCCCGTACGAGGCCCCCTTCAACCACATGATACGGGGGGCGGCCGGCCGCATGATGCGCGGCGCGGGGCTGGCCGAGTCGCTGGAGGGCTTTCCGGCGCCCGGCGCCCGGTTCGTCATGTTCATCATAGGCGTGATACACCGCACCGGCGGGGGCACCCCGGCCATCCTGGACATGGTCGCCGAGTTCGCCGGCCGGGTGCTACATGCCAAGGAGTCGGTGGCCAGGTCGCTCTCGCCCCTCTGCTGTATCGTATACGCGACCCCCTTCATCACCCTGGGGATGGCCCATACCATGCTGGGCATATTCGCCGGGTCCGCCGCCGCGTCGGCGCCCGACGCGGGCCTGCCCTTCTCGCCCATATCCGGCGACGCGGCCGACTCGTACACGCGGGGCATGGGGATGGTGGCCGCCTCCATGTCCATACCCATGGGGATGGTGGCCGCCAAGATATCCTCGTACACCATACGGGACACCCGGCCGCTGTGCGTGGTATCCGCCTCCAGCCTGGCCGCCCTGACGCTGCTGCCCCATACCATGGAGTGGATTGGGGTCGGCTGACCGCGACATCATAGGGTTCCGGTACGACGACCATTCCCGGGGGGACGCGGCCTTTGGCATATCCTCCAAACACCGCATACACATGGCCGTCTTCGGGCTGGTGGGCAGCGGCAAGTCCTCCATACTGAAGATGCTCATACTCCAGAACATCAAGAGGCGCCAGGGGTTCATGGTGGTGGACCCCCACGGCGAGCTGGCCCGGGACATACTGTCTATAATCCCCCGGTCCATGCACGACGATATCATATACGTGAACCCCGCCTCGCTGTACCGGTTTGGCCGCGTCACACGGATAAACCCCCTCCAGGTGGACTCGGCCGACGAGCGGTACCTGGTGGTGATGACCTTTGTGAACGCCCTGCACAACCTGTACCGGGAGTCGTGGGGCCCGCGGCTGGAGACCATACTCCGCAACGCGGCCAACGCCCTGGTGGAGACCAAATACAACACGCTGGGCAACCTCTCTGGGATGATCACCGACCCGGACCGGCGCCGGTCCATACTGGAGGGCGTCTCCTCCCGGGCGGTGCGCCACTTCTGGAACGACATATACGAGAAACAATACTCCAGGGATGCGGGCTCCTCGGCATACAACAAGATAGACAAGATACTGGCCACCCCGGCCGTCGCCGCCATGTTCGACGCGGCCGCATCCAGCATAGACATCTCCGACATAATGCGGGAGCGCCGGATGCTCATAGTGGATTTGGGGGCGGGGGCCAGCGACGACGTCGCCGCCTTCGTCGGGACCATACTCCTCAACATGCTATACGTGGAGGCCAAGAAGCGGCTGGACCTGGGGGGCGGAACCATATGCGATCCGTTCCACGTGTACGTGGACGAGGCGCACCTCTTCAGCAACAACACCATGTCCGAGATGCTCCGGTCCCTGCGCAAGTTCGGCGTCCGGATGACCATAGCCACGCAGACGGCCAACGCATACTCCAAGGCGTTTGCGGACGAGCTCACCGGCACGTGCCAGTGCATAGTGTGCGGCCACTGCGACCGCAATACGGCCTCGCTGGTCTCGCCGGCCATGTCCGTGGGAGTGCGGGATTTGGAGAGGCTCCCCAACCACATGTTCGCATATTATAGCGCCGAGGACGGCCGGCCCGTCTCCGGCGTGGTCCGGACGCGGCCGGTCCCCGGGGAGGGCCAGGACAGGTGGGACTGGAGCATAGTAGCCCGGCACAGCCTGGAGAGGTGGGGCGAGGAGGCGTCCGCCTCACAGTATACGTCTGGAGGGGGCCATACCCTGATGACCCCCCTGGAGGCGGCCGTCCTGTGCACCCTGCGTGGGGGCCGCCTAACAAAGGACGAGATAGTGTCCAGGGTGGCCCACCTAGCAGGCGGGCGGGAGGCCACCTCGGCGCTGACCGACATACTGGAGCAGGGGCTGGGGTTCGTGGAGCGGGACGGCCCCGCGTATGTGGTGAGCAAGAGGGCGCTAAAGTCGTACTTTTCGCGCGCCGGCTTCGGGAGGCGGGCCGGCGGGGACCTGCACCTGGGCACCATATTCCGCATAATGGAACACAACATGAGGGCGGGCCGCTACTGCACGCCGGACCTGGGCGAGAGGGGCGGGGACAGGCCCGACCTGCTCATAATGGAGCCGGCCTCCCGCATGTACAGGGGCCGGAGGGTCTGCGATCCATACGTGTGGAACGAGCGGAATGCGGTGGCGCTGGAGGTGGAGACGGCCCCGCGCAAGCACCTCCCCCAGATAACCAAAAACTACACCAAGAACCATACCGCCGGGCATATGGTGTGGTTCGTGGCCTTCTCGGCGGGGGACCGCGATGCGATACGCGCCCAGCTGGACGGCGAGGACGCCTCCACATACCACATAGACGTGGTGGACACAACCCTGGCGGATGGTGCCGGGGAGGTCCCGCCGGCGCCCTTCCTGCTCACCGAGTACGTGCCGCTGTACTAGGGGCGATATGCATGGCGGGTCGGCGCCGCATGCCGGATAATATTCAGGGCTGAACGGAACCCGGAATTGCGCCGGATCTGGCCGCGGTGTAGCAGTCCGTGCATTTTCTCCGCTACCCATCCGTACGCGCCTAGTATTAGCAGGGGCATATGTCGATTTTCACCGGCTCGTTTGGTATGACTCGCACGGTTTGGCAATGTTGTATGGTCGGCTCATACACGACACGGCTACAAAAACTCCCATACCGGTGCCGCAGACACCTTGGGTGTTTTCTGGCATGCAGAGCCTAGACGTGCACGCTCCACTGTAGTGTATGGAAATCATGTCGCTTAGGCACAGCTAAGGGGACACCGCAGGAATACGACAAGCTATATGGATCAGAGGATGAGACAGGGTCTGTGCTGACGGACAAATCCATTCGCTACATCATCAGGCAGCTGGAGAAGGGCAGGGGCACCAAGGTGGTGGCCGAGGAGA